>PBCP01000040.1 GCA_002717145.1 Planctomycetaceae bacterium
TGCCAAAAAGAAAGCATTAGGGAGGACCTCCGAGCCACGGCCTAAGCCGTCGACTGTCGCTCCGATCAGTCGTCGCTCCCCAAGGCTTTACTGTACTAATGTTTCGAAAGCACAGATTTCCCGGTGTCGGGAACGTTGCTCGAACCAAACGGCTTATCGTGATTTGCAATCCAAATTCGCTTTTGTTCCGCTTTGGAAAAAGACCTGACTAACGCGCGCACCGGTGGCGCAAAAGTGAAGCTCTTTTTTCAAAGAAAAACATGTAACAACGAGGTCGGCATTAAGGTGATAAGAATCAAGCTGACCTTCGTCGTTTCAAAGCAAAGTTCGGAAAGAACAATGCGAAGAACCAATGTTGGTGTCAAACAACAGTGGCCATTTTCACGGACCGGAAAAAAATGTCAAGCGAGCAACAACAGATTTTCCAAGTATTCTTTTTCGATGTTTTTTCATTTCGATTTTGGTTCGCGCGTTGACACTCGTTTTAAAAATTCGTATGGCCGACACTGCCGATTCTTTGGTACTCTTCGCGGGTGATAGCCATTCCAGTTTTATCTTTCCCTTCACCAATTCATGCGATTACCGCGTTCTTTGAAAGCTTCAATGCGACCTCCATTCCAATCTGACTTCCTGACAGACGAAGAAAAAATAAAAGTGTCTGAGGCTCTCGCGGAAGTGTCCTCCGGTTCTACGGAAGGCGATGTTATTTCAGCAAACCATGACCAGCTGGTACAGACACTGGGCAGTGAATTGTGTGGACGAGCCGGTATCTATGTGATGCCTAAAGACTTTAAGTTATCGGTCGTGATTCCGATTTACAACGAAGTGAGGACGCTGATCGAGGTTGTCGAAAAAGTGCGTTCGATCGGTCTCAATCTCGAAATGGTTTTAGTTGACGACGGCAGTACCGATGGCACTCGGGAACTGTTGGAGGAAATGATAGGACGTAGTGATTTAAAGATAGTTTTTCATGAGCACAACAAAGGGAAAGGAGCAGCGGTAAGAACCGGCTTCCAGGAAGCGACTGGTGACGTGATCGTTATTCAGGATGCGGATCTCGAATATGATCCGAACGAATTCCGCTATCTTCTACAACCCATTGTCGAAGACCGCGCCGACATTGTTTATGGTTCGCGATTCCAGATCAAAGAAAAGGCAGATTCTCCTGCATGGCATATGGCAGTCAATGGTTTCATTACGTGCCTTTGCAATTTGGTGACGCGTCTTAGGTTTACTGACGTTGAAACCTGTTACAAATTATTTCGGAGACCCCTTATCCAGGAAATAGCTTCTGGTATGAAAGAGAATCGTTTTGGAATTGAAATAGAAATGACATGCAAGTTGGCCAGACGATCAAAACAAAATGGCACTCGTTTTTATGAGCGGCCCATTAGTTATCAGCGGCGATCTTATGAAGAGGGCAAGAAGATTGGCTGGAAAGATGGAGTCAGTGCCCTACGCTGTATCTTTTGGTATGGCCTGTTCGGTTAACTGACCGAAAACCCGGAGGCCTGAAATAAAGATATGGTCGACAGCGCACAAAATGAATCGGCCTCAGCCGTCATAACCACTCCCGCTCAGGTACAGCGCGAGACGCGCAAAGTCTTGTTGCTGCAAATAGCACGGCAGGTTGTGGCAATCAGTAGTGCAGCAGCATTGTATCGATTGTTGGGGCCGGAACCATTTGGTCTTTATGGAATGGTGATTCCCTTGCTCATGTTGCCTCGAATGGCGGCGACGCTGGGACTTTCGACAGCAGCTGTCCAATCCGAGCATTTGTCAGTAGATCAACGTTCAGCGATTTTTCATGTTACGGTACTTCTAGGAATGGCAGCTGCCTTATTCACCGGTGGATTAGGGCATTTATTCAGCAGGATCTATCAGGTTCCCGATCTCATCTGGATCAGCTGGTTGTTTGCGGGGACAACAGTTGTTGACGCTTTTGGCCTGACACATCTGGCTGGCCTCCAGCGGAATTTGAAATTAGGACGTATTGCTGGGATCCGTCTATTTAGCCAGACATTGGCGGCGATGGTTGCGATAGTGGTGGCTGTTCAAGTGAGTCATCAGGTGCTGACCATGGGAATTTTTGCATTAATTGCGATGGAGTATACACAGCTAGGAGTTAATACGCTGGGCTATTGGTGGTCCGGTAAGTGGTGGCCTGGAAAACTTGTCAGAATCGAAATGAAACAATTGCTGGCTTTTGGTGGTAACTATTCACTTAGCAGCTTGGTCTTCTATGCCGGTCAGAATCTAGACAAAGTAATACTGGCCGTCGTCCTAGGCAGCACTCAGTCGGGACAGCGTTTCTTGGGGATGTACACGGCGATGTACAACCTGATGATGAAGCCGGTTTATTTTGTTACTGATCCGGTTACCAGCGTGATGCTTCCATCGTTATCCCGAGCCAGAAGTAAGCCTCTCGATTATCGACGAATTGCGACAGAATTTTATCGGTTTACAGCAATCCTGTTAATTCCGGCAGGAATTGGCTTAGCAGTCGTCAGTTCAGATGTTGTGGCTCTGATTAGTGGTCCCGGATGGGGGGAAGCTAGTGCCATGTTGCTCGTCCTGGCACCTGCCATATGCGTCCACGGATTGATTAATATCTCGGGAAGCCTGTTGGCATCGATCGGGCAGACAGGCCGGCTGCTGGCAGCAGCCAGTATCCTGCTGCTCATTCAGGTGCAGGGTTATGGGGCCGCGTACTGGCTTACAACGCATTTTGAATTTGGTGCCGACGTTTCAGCAGACAGGGCAGTCAGTATTGCTGTGGCAACTAGTTACTCACTTGTTTTAATCGTATGCATGCTGCCGTATCTGGCTTTTTGTTTTTCACGCGTTGGACTTGCCATCGGTCCGATCGCGTTTGAATTCGCTCAGATACTGGGGCGGTCCATGTTGATGGGCGTATCGGTTTGGTTTGTGCAGGACTTAATGGTGTCATCCGCCTGGAGCATCTATCTTCGACTGCCACTGGCCATGGGAGTCGGAATCGCGACTTATTCGATTTTAATGTGGTCGCGAATTAAACAGTCCGTTATGCCGTTTCTTGTACGCGGATATGAGGTGCAATCGTGAACGGCGATCGTACCAAAAATATCATTTGCCTGATGGCTATGATAGTGATCCTTATCATGGCCGTACTTGTGGATCGGGCCGATGTCAAATCGATAAATCGATATCTCGTCTATGGAATTGCTGTTGTTGGACTTATCGGTCTTTCTGTGCTTATCAGCAAACCGTTGTCGATGCAGCCGGGTAGCAAGATACTTGAACAGCTTGGGGATAAGGCAGACCCGCTGTTGGCGTGGGAAGAAGAGCTTGCATCACAGAAAGAAATG
Source organism: Planctomycetaceae bacterium (assembly GCA_002717145.1). GTDB lineage: Bacteria > Planctomycetota > Planctomycetia > Pirellulales > Pirellulaceae > UBA721. Next base: position 3,348 of record PBCP01000040.1, read on the forward strand.
ATGGAGATACTGGCTCGACAGCTTGATCAGCGTCATGCCAATTTATCGCAAAAGTTGATTGCATTTCATGAATGGTCAGAGTTCCCGCAACCTATTGATTTGGATGAGGGTATTCATCATGCCATTGAATGCGGAGAGATGCCAGAGGATCAAGTTCTCATCGAGCTAGTGGAAAAGGACCGACTAACGATTGAATTCCTGGAGAGGGAATCCAAACGGATTTTTGAGAACATATTGCAAAATAAATACACTATCGAAGGTCGGCTCCAGGTTCGCATGCTTCGCAACGAAGCGCTCGCAATAGCCGAGTCTGTCGCTCGCATATATCAGCCAGGGGCGGAATTTCCGCTGATGGGTACTAGCGCAGAACAAATTATGTTTGCGGCCAGCCGAGTATGTTTGCAGACGTTGGTAGTCATGGATGAGCTGCCTTTAAATGTGAAGCAGATGAATATTCAGAGCCTCTACGGTTACATTTCCAAAGCAGTGAAGGCTTACGGAGTCTATAAAAAGGCAAAACCATTACTCGATTATGCAAGCGGTGCCGTGTATGCGGGACGATTTGCCTGGGGCGCCAATCCGGTTGCAACAGGAGCAATGTGGCTGTTACAAAATGTCGGAAAGAAGGCGGCATCGAATGTAGCTGGAAAATATCTGAACGAGCAGGCGATGGGACTGTTAAGCAACGTGATTCATGCCATTGGATTTGAGGCAGCTCAAATCTATGGCGGAGATTTCAGGCATCGTGATTCCAACTGGATTTATGGAATCGAGTTAGTGGAAACGGTAAACCACTTTCAATTTGATCGGGAATCACTGATTGCTGCATTGGAAGAGCTGGGTGCCTTAAAACTCCGTAGTGAGTACGATCGAGTCTTTTTGTATCGCTGTGTAGCCGTTGGTAAAAGTCCGGATACACAAAGATACAGGGCAGCAATGATTTTGACCGACGAGCAAAAACAAGCCGTCTATTTGCGAATTGGAGAATACCTGCAGAAGCACTATGACGGATTCGATGCTGACAAAATTGATCGCTGGCGAAACCGTTTGCGGAAAACGTTGGATCTAAAGCGTTAAACAAAAACCAGCAACTACCCTGTTGGCCGTGCTGTCTTTCATCCGGCATAATGGGAAGGGCATCATGAACCAACTTCGATCACCTATTTAACAGCGAAACAGGTACCCAGGTTATGGCTGAATTACCACGCGTATTCAAAGTCCGACAGCATTTTCAGGCAGTGGAATGTGAGGATGTGTCGGCCGAAGTGGATGCTCAGCTTGGCAAGCTCGATTTGGGCCAAAAGATCAAATCAGGAGATACTGTCGCTATTTCGGCAGGCAGTCGGGGAATCGCTAATATTCATATAGCGATCCGTGCGATCGTCCAACATGTACAGTCTTTAGGCGGTGAGCCCTTTGTCGTGCCAGCTATGGGAAGCCATGGCGGAGGCACAGCCGAAGGTCAGCGAGCGATTGTGGAAGGCTACGGGATGACCGAAGAGTTTCTCGGTTGCCCCATCAAAGCTTCTATGGAAACTCATATCGTATGTGAAGCCGACGAAGGGTTTCCCGTGCATTTTGATAAGCACGCCTGGGAGGCCGATCACGTCGTGGTTTGTAACCGCATTAAACCGCATACAAATTTCGCTGGGGATATCGAAAGCGGATTAATGAAAATGATGCTTATTGGGCTGGGCAAGCATAACGGGGCGAAGATTTATCACCGTGCTATCAACGATTACAGTTTCGGCCAGATCGTAAGAAGCGTTGCTAAAGAAGTCTTGGATAAATGCGGAGTCGTTGCAGGTGTCGCATTGGTGGAAAACCAATTTGATCATACTGCGTTGGTGGAAGCAGTGGCGCCGGAGAACTTTGAGTCCCGTGAAAAAGAATTGTTAGTGCTGGCGAAACAATACATGCCTAGCATCCCCTTTGACGAAGTCCAGTTTCTGGCCATTGATGAGATGGGCAAGGATATCAGTGGCTCAGGGATGGACACCAATGTCATTGGCCGTAAATATGATGACCATCGCGCGACAGAAGGCGAGACTCCCAAGGTGAAATATATCGCCATGCGAGGCTTGACACCTGCCACGCACGGAAATGCAACTGGCCTGGGTATGGCGGAATTTTGTCGTAGTCGTGTGGCACGTGAAGTCGACCAAAAGATTACCAGAATCAACTGCATTACCGGTGGCCACATAACGGCTGCTATGAGCCCACTCGACTATGAGACGGATGCTGAAATCTTTGATGTGATTACGCAGTCGGTTGGGTTAACCGAGTCACAGGACATTCGCTTTGTCTGGATTCGTAACACACTTGATGTGGCTGAGTTTGTCTGCAGCGAATCTTATCTGGAGCAGGTACAGAGCAGAGAGGACCTCGAGCAGATTAGTGAACTTCAGGAATTACCGTTTGACGCCGACGGTAACCTACCCGACTTTGTAACCGATGCTCTTAACAGCTGATTTCCAGACTATAGTTTCGATCCGCAGTACTTGCAGTACTTAGCATCATCGTCGTGACCTTCTTTGGTGCACGTAAGGCAAGCCTGCGTGTTTGTTTGTGCCTTGGAGGCAGAAATGATTTCTACCGAAAAGATGCCGCTGGGAACAACGATGATGGCGTAACCGAGAATCATCGCGATCGCAGCAATGGTTTGGCCTAGCACAGTTCGCGGTGCTATGTCACCGTAGCCCACCGTGGTTATCGTTACGATCGCCCAGTAAATACTTTTTGGAATTGATGTAAAGTCAGAGTCCTCAATGAAGAGATTCTCAATGACGTAAACCGTTGTTCCCATCACTAGAATCAGACTCATCACGACCAATAGAAATACGATGATCTTTGGCCTGGCCGCATTCAGGGCTGCCAATAATACTCGCGATTCCTGAATGTAGTTGTTCAACTTGAAGATTCTAAAGACACGAATCAATCTCAATACGCGAACCACGGACAGAGCCTGCGAGCCTGGAATAATTAGCCCAACATAGGATGGCAGAACAGACAACAGGTCGACGATACCCCAAAAACTGATGATGTAACGCAGTGGCTGACGGACACAGGCGATTCTTAATGCATATTCGATGCTAAAACCGATCGTGATAATCCACTCGGTAATATTCAAAATCACACCATATCGCTCATCAATAGCGTCGACGCTTTGAAGCATGACAATCAACACGCTGATCGCAATGGTTACCAAAAGCCCAACGTCAAATGCTTTTCCTTTGGGTGTATCAGCTTCAAAGATTATTTCGTGCCAGCGGAATCGCCAGTCAGCCGCCTTATTGGCCTCCGGTGGTGCTTCAGCAGCGGTTTTTTCGGGCAAATTATCTGAGTCGGACATGTAGTTGATTCTAAGCAGAGATCGGATGGCTGGTAAATAAGTTCTTTGGACTGTGTATGATGTTGGTTATGTCAAAACCCCAACTCGAGACTTCAAAACAAACGCTATCGGCAATGGATGCTGCCTGCATTATTGTTGGGATTATTATTGGGGCCGGAATTTATCGCACCACACCTACGATCGCAGCCGTAACTACCGATACTTATTGGTTGATTGGCGTGTGGGTGCTCGGCGGGTGTCTGGCGTTGATCGGTGCGCTTTGTTATGTCGAATTGGCGACCAGTATTGCCGATGATGGCGGAGAATACGCTTACTTAAGGCGAGGCTTTAATAAACAAACGGCAACTTTTTACGCATGGATAGAGTTTTGGATTATTCGCCCTGGAAGTACGGGCCCGATGGCGATTTTGTTTGGAGAGTATGCGCATCGCATTTATCCGCTCTCTGATAATGAAATGTATAGCGGTGTCATTTATGCAGTGCTCGCTACCGTCATTATGTTGGGTGTGAATCTGCGAGGATTGAAAGCAGGTAAAGGCACACAGAATACCCTAACGGGTATCAAAGTGATCGCGTTACTGCTTCTGATTATTGTTTCCTTTGGGGCAGTCTTTTCAGGAGTTGAATTGCCTCGATCAACGCCAGCCAATGTTGACATTGCTAGCCAGTCTTGGGAGGGTTTTTTACTCGCGATGGTTTTGGTTATGTTTACCTACGGCGGCTGGAACGACGTTTCCTTTGTGGCCTCCGAAGTCAAACAGCCTGAAAAGAATATTTTGCGAGGACTGTTGATCGGTATATTTACCGTGGTGGTGATTTACATTTTGATTAACATTGCCATGATCATGACGCTAGGGCAGCAAGGGCTGGCAGAATCTAAGACTCCAGCGACGGACATGCTGAGATTAACTGCCGGCGAACAGGCCGAAAAGCTGATGGCCGTCTTGATTTGCATCTCTGCCTTAGGCGCGGTCAATGCGATGCTGTTTACTAGCGCTCGGATATACCATGCGTTGGGACGGCAGGTTTCCATTTTTAGCTGGCTCGGCCAATGGAATGAGCACCTTAATGTTCCGGCGAGGTCACTGATTCTGCAGACAGCCGTGATCCTGATGATGGTGATTGGGTTTGGACTCGAGGAGACCGGTTTTGAATTATTGATTCTGTTTGTCTCACCGTTTATGTGGGTTTTTCTCGCCTTGATTGGCGTCAGTCTGTTTATGGCTCGTCGTAAAGAATTGGGCAATGAGCAGACATATCGGACGCCACTTTATCCAGCCTTGCCTCTGATTTTTATTGGTTCCAGTCTGTTTATGGTTTACCGCAGTCTGAGTTGGCTACAGGTTCAGATTGAGGCCCAGGATTTGCTGGCTGATAACTTCTTTATTTTTCTCGCAGTATTCACGGGATTAGTTGTTTTATCCGCCTTCGGTATGTCGGTCTGGCCCGATCAGTCCGGTAAGCAGGAAGAATCGTCATAAGCCCTCGGGCGTGTAGAGCACGGGTTAAGAGTGCCCCGCTTAAGGTCCGGTTGAAACGAGCTGTAGCAGCTATTGGATAAGACAAGGAATCAAGTCCGGTTGGCAGGCTATGAGTCCTGAAAAGGGAAGTAAGAATTCTGCCCCCGGGCCTAAAAATTAACGCCTCTGCCGATGCAAAGCATGAAAAAACTTTGTGAATCTTTTCACAAGATATCGACCAGCTTGTTATTAGGTTAAAGTCAGCGGGAATTATAGTGATAGAAGAGAGTGATTTGTCTGCTTTTTTCCAATTCCGTTAGGAGCCAGAATGGCCGGGTCAGAAAAACGAGAGACTTCCAGTAATGTACCGGGAGTTGATTTACAGCAGCGTTTGTCAGCGACAGTCCCTCACAATATGCCTCTGTATTTGGCAGCGGTATGGCAGTGTGACTCCCCAGAACAGGCAGATCAGCTACTGGCTGGCAAACTCGATGGTTATGTATATCAGCGAGATCGTCATCCGAATGCGGATTTGTTTGCTGAGGCATGCTGCCAGCTACATGAGGCTGAGCGCGCATCCATCACTTCTTCGGGCATGGCGGCAATTTCCCTCGCGGTTCTTTCGCAACTGCAATCAGGTGATCACGTGCTGGTGAGTAATCAACTGTATGGCCGTACGACATTGCTTTTAACGTCTGAGCTACAGCGTCTGGGAATCACACATGCTCTGATCGACCCATATGATTTGGAATCTGTTCGTGCTGCTGTTACGCCGCAAACGAAAATGGTGATCGCGGAAACAATTGCGAACCCGTTGTTGCGAATTGTCGACATTCGCGGTTTATCAGAAATTACGCATAACGCTGGTGCCGTCCTGCTGATTGATAATACGTTTGCCACGCCGGCTATATGCAAGCCGCTTACACTGGGGGCAGATCTGGTGATGGAAAGCGTGAGTAAATTTATGAACGGGCATGGTGATGTGATGTTAGGTATGCTGGCCGGGACTGAGAAGCATTGGGAGCGCGTCGAACTGGTCAATGCGGCATGGGGATTTGCCAGTAGTCCATTGGAGTGTTGGCTGGCGTGTCGTGGTGTTTCCACATTGACTTTGCGTATGAGACAGGCTAGTGCCACAGCTCAGGCGGCTGCCGAATTGCTTGCCGTTCACGAAGAAGTGGAATCAGTAGAGTATCCCGGACTTAACAGTCATGTTGACCACGAACTAGCTTCGACTCAGTTTTTGAATGGCTTTGGGCATATGGTGACGTTTCGATTGTCGGGAGGTCGGCAGGCTGCGGATCGATTGATTGCCAGTGGAAGCATTCCATTCTGCCCGTCATTAGGAGATGTCTCTACAACGCTCAGTCATCCCACCTCAACCAGTCATCGCGGCTTGTCAGATGCAGAGCGAGCAGCACTGGGTATTACGGATGGAACGATTCGCCTTTCAGTTGGTGTGGATCAGGCTTCCGACGTGCTTAACAGCTTGGAGGATGCTTTAAGCAGCGTCTCATAATCGTCGGAAATTAGAAAATCCAGACTGGTGGTAGTTTCACCTGTCCCGTAAACTCAAGGTATACAAACTACTTATCAAACCGGCCGAATAAATTGGGAGCCTGAATGAACAAAAAAGAAGAAGCACTTGAAGTCGAGGGTACTGTAACTCAGGCATTAGCGAACACTCGTTTTCGCGTGCAACTGGAAAATGGTGCTGAAGTTTTGGCGCACGTCGCCGGACGTATGCGTAAACACTTTATTCGAATCGTACCTGGTGACAAAGTTCGAGTTGAATTGTCTCCTTATGATCTCACAAAAGGTCGTATTACGTATCGTGAACGCTAATGATTAGTGTTTTCGACGAGTGTTTTGGGCAACTGTTCAAAGTTCATTCAAAATAGGTCCAAAAGAACCGGCACTTAGACTGTCTTGCAGTGTTAATATGAGTGTCGATTTAATCGGTTGAGGATAAAGGCCATTTTTTGACTTTCGGTCATAAAAACTGGTTACTCGGCATGGACGCTGGTATAAGCACCTCATTCGGGGTGTTAGAATAACGAAACAAGATTTTCGCCGTCTATAATTGGGGCGGTTCGATAGACATTTCATGACTGCAGGAGATCCTCTGATGGTGAAACTAATCAAGCAACAATGGTTAGCAGTGTTGTTGGTTCTGAGTGCTGGAGTTACTCCTGCACTGGCGCAGGCGCCTTCGGCTAAACCGATGGCTGTCATTGCTATTAACAACTACAACGATTTGTCCAAGGATATTGGCTGGGTTGCTGATTTAATGGGTCCTCCGGGCTCATCTGCCATGATTCAGGCTCAGGGAGCACAATTCGCGCAGATGTTTGATGCTACGAAGCCCATTGGAATCGTAGTTCAGTCTGATGGTGTGTTGGGCGCCAAGGTTTTGGGGTTCATCCCAACCAACAACGTCCAACAATTCGTCGGCATGCTGGCACTGTTCGGGATTACCGCTCAGCCTACCGATGGTGGCCTGCTTGAATTACAAACAGGTGCGACCCCGGTTTACATCAAACAAGGTCAGGGATGGGCATTTGTTTCCAATAACAAGGAGGCACTTGCTAACGTACCCGCTGATCCGGTTCCGATGTTGGGTGGCCTGGAAAAAGAATATGATGTTGCTATTCAAGGTAATGTAGATGCTATTCCTCCTGTCTTTATGCAATTAGCAATGAGCCAAATACAGGCGGGCCTTCAGGCATCTACCGCTCAGCCTTTGCCGGGAGAGACGGAACAGGCGTTTGAGGCTAGAAGAACTCAGGCAATGCAATCGATGGAAGAGATGCAAAAAGCTCTCAACGATTTGAAGTCAGTCACTTTAGGGATGAATGTTGACCAGACTAGAGAGTCTGTTTACTTCGACTTTGGATTTGACTTTAAAGCAGGTTCTGTATCAGCCAAATCCATGGACTACAGTGATGTCACAACCGATCTATTGGCATTTTCAGATGACAATGCAGCGGTATCGATGTCTATAGCAGGGAAAATTGACCCCATTCAAGGGGCTCAAGCTGCTGCTCAGATCGATGTGATCAGAGATCAGGCTTTGAATCAGTTACAAAATGACCCCAGTATCCCAACTGAAGAGTTGCGTACTATAGCATCCAAAACAGTCGAAACGCTTGTTGAAGTAATTAACGGGACGATGGCCGCTGGGGAGTTTGATATGGCAGCCAGCATGACGATGACTGATGGCATTGAGGCTATTGGTGCAATTCGTGCAGTGAAGGCCGACTCATTAGAGACCGTTTTCCGTGAGCTGGTCACAGCCGCAAAAGAACAGGATCCGGAGTTTCCACCGGTTAACTTGGACGCAGCCAAGCACGCGGGGGCTACATTTCATACAATGAGCATTCCCGTTCCTCCATTTGATCCGCAAGCTCAGGCTTATTTCGGGGAGGCGATAGATCTTTCGATTGGGATGAGTGCTGATCACATTTATTTTGGAGTTGGTAAAGGAAATCTAGACAAAATCAAAGCTGCGATAGATACCTCAGCGGCGAATAAAGGAGCCAAAGCGGAGCCTATGAAATGGGAAATGTCAGCTTCCAAGGTTTTGACTTTCGTCGCCGAGCAAGCACAGGATCCGACAATGCAACAAGCCGCTGCAGCTGCCGGTAGCAAAGATAAAGGTCGCATCCAGCTTATGCCGATCGAGAATGGAGCGAAGTTCCGAATTGAAGTGGAATCCGGAGTTCTCAAGGCGATAGCCGTGGGAGTTCAGGCCGCTCAAGGTGCCGAAGCTAGTCCTTTCTAAGATTTGATATCATAGTTGAAATTTCAGCGGTGCCTGGCAGTAGCTTCGGCACCGCTGTTTTTTCTTATCCTCTCATTTCACTGATTGTTTAAGAGAAGGTTTAAACATGCCGACTGTAGGTAGTTTTCCAACATCACGCCATGATATTGCCGGCGTTTCCATAGCTGAAATTGCTCAGCAGTTTAGTACCCCGACATTCGTCTATGATTCCGCTGTCATTGTGGAACGCATAGAAGACCTGAAGTCTTTCGATGTAATCCGTTATGCTCAGAAAGCCTGCTCTAACATCGCTATTCTTGATCTGGCACGGCGCAATGGAGTGGTTGTGGATGCCGTGAGTGCTGGTGAAATTCATCGGGCATTACGTGCCGGATATCAAGGTGGTACCAACGCGGATGGTACTCATGAGATTGTGTATACCGCCGACATCTTCGATCAGGACGCGTTAGATCTAGCGGTCGAGCATGATATTCATGTCAACTGTGGTTCGCCGGATATGATAGACCAGTTAGGAGCAGTTAAACGGGGTGCCGAGATCACTTTGCGATTAAATCCGGGATTTGGACATGGGCACAGTCAAAAAACCAATACCGGTGGCCAACAGTCTAAGCATGGAATCTGGTATGAGCAGATCGAAGACTGTAAGCAGCGCGCTGCTAATCACGGGATTACGATTACAGGGTTGCACATGCACATCGGTTCAGGGACTGATCTGGAACATCTTGCTCAGGTCTGTGGTGCCATGGAGCAGGCGGTGCGAGAAGTTGGAAACACGATCACGACGATTAGTGCTGGCGGTGGTTTGCCAGTACCTTATAACTCGGATCAGTCGTATGTGGATCTGGACAAGTATTTTACCTTGTGGGATCAATCGCGGAAGAAGCTTGAAGCTGAACTGGGGAATTCCATCAAGCTGGAAATTGAGCCTGGCCGTTACTTATCTGCCGAAAGTGGCAATTTGGTGACCGAGATCAGAGCGGTAAAAAAGATGGGTGAAAATATCTTCTATTTAGTGGATGCAGGATTTAACAATCTCGCCCGGCCCATTATGTACGGTTCTTATCATCCAATTTCAGTCGTTGCTGCTGATGATTCCCCTCGAGAAGATGTCGAAGTTGTCGTCGGCGGACCACTCTGCGAATCAGGCGATATTTTCACTCAGGAGGAAGGTGGATTTGTAAGTAAGCGAAGCCTGCCTCAGGCAAATGTCGGTGAGTATCTGGTGCTGGAATGTGCCGGTGCATACGGTAGTGTCATGGGCTCCAATTACAACTCCAAACCACTAGCAGCCGAAGTGATGATTGTCGATGGTCTGGCACATTTGATTCGGGAACGACAATCCTATGACGATCTGATGCGTGGTGAAAGGTTATTGGATACCTAGATGAATAGTTGTGTTTGGGCGGCGGAAATATTGAACCTGATTTATCTCGGTGAAGCCGTCTAGAATCGCTGTTGGCGGTGTTTGCCGGTGACCGATGAGTATCTATAATTAAAGTGTTGAGAAGCAGCAGCTTAATGATGCTTAACATACTACGAAATGAGGATCTACGACGATGAGCAAGAAGAAAGCTCCTCGCAAAAAAGTACCAAAGACGTTGGCGGTTATTAACGCCGACAACTGCACAGGCTGTGAATCATGTCGCGAAGTCTGTCCCGTGGATTGCATTGATTTGAATCAGATCGGGCTTGGTACTAAAGGGAATCAAAGTTGGTGTGAAATTGACTTGGAACGCTGCGTTGGCTGTGAAGTCTGTGTTCATATTCCATCTCAGAAGTCAAATCCTTACGAGTTGCTTGTTTGTCCGTGGGATGCTATCGAAATGGTGCCTACCGAAAAGGTCGCTCAGGTTGTAGCTCAAATCGGTGGGCCACCGGAATACGTCTACGAAAACTGGGATCGCCTCGTTGGTACCGCTCAGCATCTGGCAGAATTACGAGCCGGTAGCTAAGGTTGATCACTCGCCTTCTCTTTTGGCGGTGGTTGCTGTTATCAAGACTTCCTCGTCTGTCCTTTAGTCTGCTTACGAATTTAGTACAATGCAAATTCGGCCTGCGCGGACGGTTTAGGTGCGCGGCGTTTATTGGCATGACGATCGAGCATTAAGACATTGAACAACTGGGATCAAATCAGACAAGGTGATTGTATTGAAGGTTTGAAAAGCCTCAAAGATGGATGTATCGATCTCGCATTCGCTGATCCGCCTTTCAATATTGGTTATCAATATGATGTCTATCATCACAATCTTGAAAACGACGAATATCTAACCTGGACGCGGGACTGGATGTATGAAGTAAAACGTGTTTTAAAAGAGGACGGAACTTTCTGGCTTGCTATAGGCGATGAATATGCTGCCGAGCTAAAAGTGATGATGCAGCGAGAGTTGGGTTTTACTTGTCGTAGCTGGGTAATTTGGTATTACACTTTTGGGGTCAATTGTACGAAGAAGTTTAATCGCTCTCACGCGCATCTCTTTCATATGGTCAAGGATTCAAAGCAATTCACGTTTAATGCGAACTCCGTTCGCGTTCCGTCGGCCCGTCAATTGGTATATGGGGACAAGCGAGCTAGCGCGAAAGGCCGGTTACCGGATGATACATGGGTGCTTCGTCCTCAGGATCTTCCAGACGGATTTGGAGCCGATGACGATACATGGTATTTTCCGCGTGTCGCCGGTACTTTTAAAGAACGTCAGGGATTCCACGGTTGCCAAATGCCGGAACAATTGCTGGGTCGAATTATACGAGTGTCGAGTGATGCTGGCGATGTAGTGTTGGATCCATTTGGAGGTAGCGGCACAACACTGGCGGTCGCAAAAAAACTAGATCGACGGTTTCTGGGTTTCGAGTTATCAGAGGATTATGTGATGGCGATTGAAAGTCGTTTAGACGGAATCGCCGTTGGCGATGATCTGGAAGGGTCCCCGGAACCACAAGTCAGCGCTCCCGCCACAGGAAACGGGCGGTCTGCAAAAGTAAAACAGCAACAGGATACATCTCAACAATCTTTACCGGGAATGGATGGATGAAATACGCGATTTGTAATGAGACGTTTCAGGATTGGCCTTTTGATAAAGCATTTAAATATGCCAAAGAATTGGGCTATGACGCATTGGAATTCGCACCGTTTACTATTCATGAGGATGCCTATCAGATTAGTGCGGAAAGGCGAGCCGAAGTGCGGCAGCTGGCCGACCAGCATGAACTCGAGATTATCGGGTTGCACTGGCTGCTTGCCAAAACAGAAGGCTATTATTTGACAACACCCGATGGCGAAGTACGCAGGCGAACGGCGGAATACATCGCTGAACTCGCCAGGCTATGCAGCGATTTAGGAGGCCATATCATGGTCCTGGGATCGCCGCAGCAGCGAAACTTGCTTCCGGGAATTGATCATGATCAGGCACTGGACTATGCCGCAGACGTATTGAAGCAGGCTGCGCCGGTCTTTGAGGAACGAGGAGTGATTTTGGCGGTCGAACCATTATCACCTCTGGAAGGGGACTTCCTGTTAACCGCAGATCAAGGCGCAGATTTATGTCAGCGAGTGGATCACAGCAACGTCCAGTTGCATTTGGACGTTAAAGCGATGTGCTCCATGGGTGAACCTGTAGCCGATATTATTCGCAAACATGCGGCCATTACTGCGCACTTTCATGCCAATGACGAAAATCTACGTGGCCCCGGTATGGGAGATGTGGATTTTCTCCCGATTATGCAGGCGTTGAAAGATACGGGATATGATGGCTGGGTGAGCGTCGAAGTGTTTGATTATGAGCCCGGGATTGAAGCCCTGGCCAGTCAGAGTATCACCCATCTCAAAGAAATTGAAAACCAGCTCGCTTAGTAGACCTACCAATAGGTGATAAAGATGGATCAATGGCGGGATGTCTTTTTTTGGGTGACAGTGTTTCATTTGTCTGCCCTATCAATTTGGGAATTGCTGGGCCATTACGCGTTTTTTCGAATTCCTCATTTGCGGCAGTTTGACGATAACGCGCCGAAGCAATGGCCGAGCGTATCTATAATCTTTTCAGCTAAAGATGAGCAGCGTGAAATAGAGTTGGCTGCTCGAAGTATGCTGCAGGTTGAATACCCCAATTTGCAAATCACAGCAGTCAATGATCGGTCGACCGATCAGACCGGGGAAATTCTGGACAGGTTAGCCAGCGAAGACAAGCGATTAAAGGTTGTTCATGTTGATACACTTCCCGATGGCTGGCTCGGAAAGAACAACGCCTTGCACCAGGCTGCCATAGCAGCGCAAACAGATTACTTGTTGTTTACCGATGCCGATGTCTCGTTTGATGCCGAGTGTGTGAAACGGGCTATTAGCTATGTCGAACATCATCGAGTTGATCACTTAGCGATGTTTCCGCGAGTGCCGATGCCGAGCCTGATGCTCAATGCTTTTGTGGTTTTCTTTTTCAAGACGTTTGTTCTGTATTATCAGGCTTGGCGTGTCTCCAATTCCAAAAGTAATGCATTTATAGGTATAGGTGCTTTTAACCTCGTGCGAAACAGTGTCTTTCGGGATGTGGATGGTTTCGAACGGATTCGTATGGAAGTGGTGGATGACTTGCTGCTGGGTAAACTGATTAAGCAAAGTGGATTCAGACAACACGCCCTCATTGCACGAGAAGATATCAGTGTGCCGTGGTATCGATCCGTTCCCGAAATGGTGGTCGGTTTGGATAAAAATACTTACGCAGGTGTCAATTATAATCCGTTCATTTGGGCTGCCATGCTGCTGTCGATGGCATTGGCATTTCTCTGGCCTTTTGTCGCTGTCTTTTTGTTCACTGGCACTTTGCAAATTCTCTTCGCTGTCATCTGTTTAGTCTTAGTAGCTTCCACCGGCTGGCTGGCCCTAAGGATGGAAATTACTCCTTTAGTTGCCTTCTGCATTCCCTTCATTGTTGGGATCTTCCTTTTTACAATTGCGCGCGCGGGAATTATCTTTTACATTCGAGGTGGGATAAAATGGCGGGATACGTTGTATACCAAAGAACAATTGCGAAACGGGCGATTATAGGAGTTTCATTTAGATGAATTATCTCAGATTATTGTTGTTGGTTCTCCTGGGTTTTATTTGCCTGCCATTGCAGGCGGCTCCTACTTGGCAGGCAGGCTCCGCACGCATCAAGCTTACGCCTCAACAGTTTATGTGGATGTCCGGATATGGCAGTCGTGTCGTTCCAGCTGACGGGAAGCTAACAGACATCTGGGCTAAAGCTCTGGTTTTACGAGATGCAAATGGCAAAGATGTAGTCCTGATCACCGCAGACCTTATCGGTATTGGTCGTGAATCAACTCAATGGATCGCCCAGCAGCTGAAGGAGAAACATGACCTCGAACGTTCGCAATTTGCCATCGCCACGTCACATACCCATACGGGCCCTGCCTTGTCCGACAACCTGGTTCCGCTGCATTATTTGAGAGCAGATACAGTTCAGCAAAATCGCATTGTGCAATACACCTTGAAGCTACGGCAGCTGCTTGTGGACGTGGTGGGACTTGCCTATCGGGATTTGGAACCGGTGTACCTGACTTCCGGAACGGGTCTTTGTACGGTTGCCGTAAACCGACGGACGAATACAGAATCTCAAGTGCCTCAAAAGAGACTGGAAGGTCGGCTGAACGGACCATACGATCATGACGTGCCTGTATTGGCAGTCCGCAATGCAGACTATGAATTAAAGACCGTCGTGTTTGGATACGCCTGTCACTCGACTGTGCTGTCGTTTACAAAATGGTCAGGTGACTATCCGGGTTTTGCACAAATGGACTTGGAAAATCGCTACCCGGGAGTTGATGCGATGTTCTGGGCTGGTTGTGGAGCGGATCAAAACCCGTTGCCTCGAAGGACAGTTGAATTGGCTCAACACTATGGTGAACGAGTTGCCCAAAGCGTTGATAGTGTGCTGCGGGGAACCATGTCTCCGGTCGAAGGGGAGTTGGTTACTCATTACCACGAAATTGCAGGTAAGACGCAAACGCCCATTAGTCGAGACGAGTTGAATCAGCTACTTGCTGACGGCAATCAGTATGAACAAGCCTATGCACAATTTGTTTTGAAGAAATTAGGAGAACAGGAAAAGATGCCGGCGTTCTATCCCTATCCAATCCAAACCTGGCATATGGGCGATATTCGGATGGTCTTTCTCGGTGGGGAAGTGGTCGTTGATTACGCGGTAAAGCTCAAGCTATTGGCATCAGGAGCAAAAAATACAAACGTCTGGGTAGCTGGCTACTCGAATGATGTCATGGCATATATTCCTTCGACTCGAGTGCTACTGGAAGGTGGCTATGAGGGTGGTGGATCGAATACGTATTACGGATTCCCCGCCTTATGGAGTGAAGAATTTGAGCAACAGATTCTTGATGAGACGCGTAAACAGATAAACTCAAAATAATGGTCCGCTTCTGTCATGAAAAAGATTGGCTGGACAACGGATATTCACCTAAGTGTGTGCGACGAAGTAACGCGCCATCGCTTTTACCAAGAAATACGTGACGCTAATCTCGACCAACTTTGGCTTGGAGGTGACATCGGTGAAGCCGATAACATCGAAGACTTATTGTCTGAGATGATTCTTGCTGTTGGGTTGCCAGTGTCGTTTGTGCTGGGAAATCATGATTTCTACTTTGGTAGTATTCAGGGTGTTCGCAAAGTGGCAGATCAGTTATGTGATCGTTTTGACCACGCTGTTTATCTAAGCCATAGCTCAGTACAGGAAATCACCCCGACAGTTGGACTCGTGGGTCATGATGGCTGGGCTGATGGCCGTATTGGTAATTATGAAACCAGCATGGTGATGATGCATGATTATCGACATATTGAAGAACTAGCAGGCCTGGGGAAATTCGAACGCTGGAAACATATGAAAGAGCAGGGAGATCTTGCCGCTCGCCATTTATATGAAGTCTTACCAGAAGCCATGGAAAAATATGATCAGGTTTGTCTTGTCACCCATGTGCCGCCGATGAGGGAAGCCTGTTGGTACGACGGGCAAACGGCAGATGACGAATGGGCTCCGCATTTTACCTGCAAGGCTGTAGGCGACGCGATATTAGAAATTGCAGCAAGATGGAGTGACACCCACTTATCGGTGCTATGCGGACATACGCATAGCTCGGGTGTTTGTCAGCCAGCTTCAAACATCCTGATTTATACCGACGACGCTGAATACGAGCACCCAAGACTCAATCGCATCTTGGAACTCTAATTTCCAGTGAAAACCGATTCCACCAAAACCCGGTGCCACCCACTATTTCAAAAAGTTGTTGAATGATTTTGACCATTTTTAGAGTGGGTGTCACTTTATTTAGCACTGCATTTAGACTCTGGAATTGATCCGCAGAGTGGGTGGCACCTGAATTAGGCTCGGGCAAAGGGAAAAGGGATGACGTCTCGAATAGATTTTTTTCCAAGAGCGAGCATGACCAGGCGATCGAACCCAAGTGCGACGCCACAACAGTCAGGCAGGCCGTGCCGCATGGCATCTGCTAAATAGCTATCGTTCGGTAGTTCTGGCCTGTCATCCAGCTGACGTAAGGCGTTGGTTTTAATATTACGCTGTAACAACTGTTCGGCGTCCAGCAATTCATGGTATCCATTGGCCAACTCGATTCCTTGAACAAACAACTCAAACCGTTCGGCGACCAATGGCTTTTCAGGGTGAAGACGAGCGAGGGCAGACTGGCTCGCCGGGTAGTCATAAAGAATACATGGCTGTTCGAATCCCAGGCGTGGCTGTATAAATTCAGTCATCAATAGATCAAGCCAGTCATCTCTATTCATTCCCCGCCAATCCTGTGGCGGCTCAAAGTCGAGTGAGGCTATCACATTGATAAGTTCCTTTTCGGTACTTTTCAATGGGTCAATTTTTAGAATCTGCTGAAATGCATCACTGTAAGATATCGTGTCGTAACCAGAGTATGACAACATGCTGGTAATCAATTTACCCAGAAAATCCATGGCTTCCTGCGTGGAGTGCCCCACTTGATACCACTCCACCATTGTAAATTCGAGATTATGCAAAGGCCCTCGTTCTTCGTCGCGAAATGCATGACAAATCTGAAATATCGCTTGCATCCCCGAAGCAATTAATCGCTTCATACCGAATTCAGGTGATGTTTGAAGCCAATGCTGTTTGCCAGCGACTTCCACACTGATGGGATGTAAATAACGATCTACGACCGTATCCGCAGAAAGCACAGGAGTTTCGACTTCGTCAAAACCGGAGTCATAGAAAAACTCCCGCAGTTGTTTTAACAGCCCGCTCCTAGCGATTAGTGTTTCAACGGTCGAGGTGGAACGAAACTTATGTGATTCGCTTGCAGCAGTATCAGTACAAAACTTCATTTCCAAGTCAGCAATCTGGATTAGGTCGCCGTCGTTCAGTAGTAGATCCTGTTGAAGGCGTTCCCCGTTTACAAACGTCCCGTTGACGCTATTCAGGTCCTGAATCAGCACAGAATCGCATTGGACAACTACGCAGGCATGCTGTCGATTAACCGCGTTCAGGCTCAGGTGAATCTGAGCCTCTTCATCGCGTCCAACAATATTCTCTCCGTTCGACAACACAAAATGTTGTCCCTTGTCGAGTCCGTTGGTAATGATTAAGTAGGCCATATGCCAGGCCTCATTACTAGTTATTTAACGCTTGCGCGTTCTACATAGTCGCCCGTACGAGTATCTACTTTGATAATATTTCCCATTTCAATGAACGCGGGACAAATGATCTCAGCTCCGGTTTCAACTTTCACCGGCTTGGTCACATTTGTGGCAGTATCTCCTTTGGCGCCGGGTTCACAGAACTCGACCGTCAATTCAACATGATTTGGTGGAGTAATCGTGATGGGATTTCCATTCCAAAGGACAGCGTGACACTTCATACCTTCCTTTAGATATTTCCAGTAGTCACCGACCTGTTCTTCTGACAATTCGTATTGATCGAAGTCTGTATTATTCATGAAGTAGAATGTGTCGGTTTGTCGGTAAAGGAATTGGCAGTCGATTTCTTCAACATCAGCAGCTTCCAATGAATCACCACCTTTATAAGTACGATCCAGTACGGTACCGCGAATTAGGTTTCGCAACTTACATTTGTATAGAGCGTTTCCTTTTCCCGGCTTCACGAAATTCATCTCGATCATTAGATAGGGCTCGTTATCGATTTCAACACGAAGGCCTTTACGAAAATCGTTAGTTTTATAGCTTGCCACGGCGTACTTTTTCCTTGTTGATTGACCGTTGATTTACTTTCGGGCTGGTACAATCGAGAGATTCAATCCAACTCCATTAAGTGTTTACTATAACCATGAGCTCTGACTTATCACAGACCAAACCGGTTGACGCATCAGCATCGGCTGAAGTGAGTTCGTGGCAGCAGGAAATGAAGCGGGCGATTCGATCCTCGCGAGAATTATGTGAATTCTTGAGCATCCCTGTTGATGCGATTCACACGGAAGAAAATGATTTTCCAGTGTTTGTTCCGCGAAGTTTTGCAACCCGGATGAAGTCGGGCGATGCTCAGGACCCCTTGTTTTTACAGGTGGTTTCTCAAGCCGCTGAGTCAATTACCACGGAGGGATATGGCATTGACCCGAATCACGAATCAGAGGCTGTATTGGCTGCCGGCGTTCTTCAAAAATATTCGTCACGAGCATTGCTTATATCAACAGGTGGATGTGCTGTGCACTGTCGATATTGTTTTCGCCGTCATTTTCCGTATTCCGAAAGCCCAGCAGGTCTGGAGCAATGGCGTCCTTCGCTGGAGGTGATTGCTAAAGATTCAAACATTGAAGAAGTGATATTGAGTGGAGGAGATCCACTGATTTTGCCTGATCATGTGATTGGCCAACTTTTAAATGCACTGGCCGACATACCTCATGTTAAGCACGTTCGCTTTCACACGCGTACACCTGTTGTATTGGCCTCGAGAATTACAGCCGGGCTGATTCGCCAGTTAAAGTCGACTCGGTTGAAAACTTGGTTCGTTATCCATTCCAATCATGCGAATGAACTGGATGGTGAAGTGTTGACGGGCCTTTCAAAGTTACAGCAAATTGGTATTCCGGTTTTGAATCAGGCGGTTTTGTTATCGGGTGTCAATGACGATGAGAAAGCACTTTATGATTTGTGCAAACGTCTGATCGATGCTCAGATTACTCCCTATTATTTACATCAACTTGATGAAGTCGCCGGTGCGGCGCATTTTCACGTATCCAAAAGCCGAGGTATAGAATTGATCTCGGCGTTAAGAAAACGATTGCCTGGTTATGCTGTACCCCGGTATGTCGAAGAGATTGCTGGCGAGCGGTCAAAGACTGTAATCGCATAAGGATTTATTAATATGGCGTTAGAACGAGTGCTCGAGCCCGAAGTGATGGACTCTTACGAAGAAGCGCGCGATTATGACAGCATGGACCATCAGGCAGTCAATACTCTGTTTGTGCAGGATTTCCTGACTGTAGGTGAAATTGGCACTGACATACTGGATGTTGGAACTGGCACGGCCCAGATACCTGTCCAGCTGTGTCGTCAGGATGAGGATTGCAGGGTGATCGCGATTGATATGGCCGCCCATATGCTGGACCTTGCCCGCTTTAATATTGAAGTTGATGGATTTACTCAACGTATCTTTCTCCAGCAAATTGATGCGAAGGATATGGATTTTGAGGCCTCAATGTTTGATAGTGTTATATCCAATAGCATCATTCATCACATTCCGACTCCGTTAACGGTGCTCGAGGAATCGGTTCGTGTTACTCGGCCCGGAGGACTCCTCTTTTTCCGTGATTTAATGCGTCCAAATTCATCAGAAGAAGTCAGGAATTTGGTCGAAGCATATGCCGGAGATGAAAATGAACACCAAAGGCAAATGTTTGACGATTCTTTGAGAGCTGCCCTGAGTCTCACAGAAATTCGCGAAATGGTGGCCAGCCTTGGATTTTCAGGGGAAACGGTACAGGCAACAAGTGATCGTCACTGGACTTGGGTTACTCGTACACCGGAGGCCTAAAACTGTAAAAACTAGTAACCTCAGGTGTCTAAAAAGACAGTCGATTCGTGGTACACTACACGTCAAGAAGATCACGGTCGTTTCAAAAGACGTGATTTAGGTGAACAAAGGGAATTGTCAGCACGCAGGATGGATTACCGACGATGCAGCAGTATCTAGATTTAATGCGTCGTATTCTGGACGACGGAGCCGAAAAAACGGATCGCACTGGGACTGGAACGAAAAGTGTATTTGGGCATCAAATGCGTTTTGACTTGTCCGAATCGTTTCCGTTGCTAACGACAAAGAAACTACACCTGAGGTCTATCATTCATGAACTTTTGTGGTTTTTGACAGGTGATACCAATGTTCAGTACCTGCACGAAAACAAAGTCACAATCTGGGATGAATGGGCAGATGAACAGGGTAATCTGGGGCCGGTATATGGCCATCAGTGGCGAAAATGGGAATCCGCCGATGGCCGCATTATCGATCAGATAACGCAGGTAATCGAACAAATCAAAACGAATCCTGATTCGCGGCGGCTAATTGTAAGTGCCTGGAATGTGGGCGACATTGACAAGATGGCTTTGCCGCCTTGCCATCTTCTGTTCCAGTTTTATGTCGCAGATGGAAAGCTGTCCTGTCAACTGTATCAACGCAGCGCAGATGTGTTTCTGGGTGTGCCATTTAATATCGCCTCCTATTCTTTGCTATGCATGATGATGGCCCAGGTTTGCAAATTGAAACCCGGTGAATTTGTACATACGCTGGGCGATGCTCATCTATACAGTAATCATCTTGAGCAGACAGAACTTCAATTGTCACGACAGCCCAAGGCGCTACCCAGAATGCTCATCAATCCGAAAGTGGACAATCTTTTTGATTTCAAGTTCGAGGATTTTGAGTTAGTCGATTACGATCCTCACCCGCATATTAAAGCACCGGTGGCAATTTAACGATGGCAGTGTCGATCATTGTTGCGATGGCCGAAAACAATGTGATCGGTCGTGATATGGACCTGCCTTGGCACATCTCAGCAGATCTCAAGCGATTCAAGGCGCTCACGATGGGTCATCATATTGTGATGGGGCGTAAAACATATGAATCAATAGGCCGGCTTCTGCCGGGACGTACCACGGTGATTATCACAAGGCAGCATGATTATCTGGTGGAAGGGGCGGTTATTGTTCACTCATTGGAGCAGGCTCAACAAGTGGCAGCTGACGATAATGAACTGTTTATCATTGGGGGTGGTCAGATTTATGAAATTGCATTGCCCTATGCCGACAAGCTTCATTTAACTCGAGTCCACACTGAAGTTGAAGGGGACACGCGATTCCCGAATGTTTGCTGGAACGAATGGCAGCTGATTAATGCGGAGCGTCATTTGGCTGATGAAAAGAATGACCATGACTATACTTTTGAGTCGTATCAAAAAGTGTCCACTTGAGACTTGATTGCGGTTAAAACTCCACAAAGTTGGATGACGACGTTAAATTCGAACGATTAATGTCTCATTTTTTCCTGTCTGCTCGACGAGGCTGTTTTTTCCTCTGAAATCTGAACCTTCGGAGGTATGATGCGTATATCAATACAGATTCATGCATGAAACACCGGTGACGCCCATGACGGGTAAAGATTACTCTGACGAGCAGATACTCTCGCTCTATAAAAAAGAGGGAGATCGGGAGCTTTTTGCGCATCTCGTTCGTCGTTATGAGCGTGAGCTGTATAGTTACCTGCGCAGGTATGTGGGCAATGCAGAGATGGCGGAAGATGTGTTTCAGTCGACGTTTCTTCAGGTTCATTTAAAATGTGAACAGTTTGATGAAGGACGCCGGTTCCGTCCCTGGCTTTATACGATCGCTACGAATCAGGCGATTGATGCGCAGCGACGTAACAAGCGGCATCGTATCGCCAGCTTAGATCGAATGGCCAAGTCCGATGATGCGGTCGATATCGGTACGCTGGTTAATCTACTCGAAGGTAGTGAAGGTGATCCGCTGGATCATGTTGCTCAGCTGGAGCGTGGACAATGGGTGCAGCAGGCGATTGGTGAACTTTCCGAACAAATGAGAAGTGTGATTAACCTGATCTATTATCAAGGCATGAAATATCGTGAAGCGGCCGATGTGTTGGAGATTCCTGTAGGAACAGTGAAGAGTCGATTACATGCTGCTGTAATGAAACTTCACGAGGTGTGGCAACGCACTCATCAGGAAGAAAACGAGTCCTAAACACGGCGAAAGCCGAATACCAAACGGATCTAGTTAGAGCAAGATAGAGAAGAGATAGTTAAGTAAACGCAATGGAATTTGATTTAGTTGGTTTTGTAATGGGTGCTCTGGACGAAGAAGAGCACGCTCAAGTCGAAGCGGCATTAACCATAGATTATGAACTTCAGCGGCAAGTCGAGCTGATTCGCAATGCGCTAAGCCCATTGGAGTCATATCGTTACTGTGAGCCGCCGGCTGCTTTGGCGGATACAACGCTAAATTATGTCTTTCATCAGGTTGATGCACACAAAGTGCAACCGGCAGTTTCAAACGCCTTTTCCCCACTATCTTCAGCGGAACGAACTTCCGGCACAAGCTCTCGTTGGCGCATGACAGATTTTTTGGTGCTCAGTGTAGTGTTGCTGTGCATGGCTCTGTTAGTTTCGCCCGCTATTTATAACAGCCGGTTTGTAGCGGGTAAACTTGCCTGTCAGGACAACCTGCAACATTTGTATCACGGGATGCATAATTATTCGCTGACCAACAATGGGATGTATCCCACAACACCCGTAGCAAATATCTCGATTTCCGGGATTCAGGCTCCGATCTTACGCGAACAGGCAGGCATTGAAGAGACTAGGTTTTTCTGCCCGACTGCACCTGAAACGTTGGAATGGCGACAGCGGGGAATTCCGGCAGTACAAACGGTAGTCGATGCCACACCAGAGTCATTGGACGAATTAACTCACATGGGCGGTACGTATGGCTACAACATAGGTCATCAGGACCAGGGTAAGATACGGCCGATTCGTCATCAGGGTCGTCCTTATTTTGCGTTAGTTGCAGATCGTCCTACCGGCGATAGTATTAGTCGACGCAGTTTGAATCATGATGGGATGGGACAAAATGTATTGTTTGAGGATGGGCATGTAGCATTCCTTCGCGAAACGAAAGAGAGGACTCTTGGCGATCTATATTTCCTAAGTGATCGAGGACTTGTTGAACCAGGCTTACATAGTAATGATGCCGTTATTATGGAGAGCGGCAAACAGTTAGTCGCTGAGCATTAACGCCTGTTTTTGGCAGATTGGCTTTCAATAAGAGTAAGCGAAACAGATGACGTTAGCCTCTTCGACGGCAGTTTTGCTTCCGTTGGGCGGGTTTCTTGCAGAATTATCACGCCTGCCATCAATTGCGCGCGAATAATTGTTTACTCAATTATCAAAAACGATAGCCTCCTTTTGTGATTTTCTTCTTCTGTGTTTTGTTTCGAACAAGTACGACTTGCCGGTTGGATTGCATTTTCCAGTGAAGACCTTCTTCGGTCCATGCAGTCGCTGCATTCGGTGCACGCACGGCAGTATCACATCGCTCAGCGTAGGCGGCAGAATTGGTATCTAAGACAATTTCTGGAATCCGGCGACGCTCAGAAATTTCAAATCGCCAAAAGTGCAATGATGTCTGAAGTCCTGACCCGAATTTGGACAACCGCCGTCAATTCCTGGTATTTAAGTACACCAGACATGACGATTGGTCTGGAGGCTGAGTCCAACTGGAATTTATATCTGGCGATACAGGCTGATCATCATGCGTTGAAGCAGCGCATGTTAGAGGAGACCCCGGGCTCCCTCAATCAGCATAAACTCAAGGAGTGCAAACGTCAGTGTGAGCGGTGGACGGATCTGTTGTTGGCATACATGGGACAACTACCCGGTTCACAGGCCTTTGGTTATCGTCGCGACCGAATCGACAACCATATTGAAGATTTGCAGTATCAGATTGAGTCGGGACAGCAGGCAGCGGCACGCAAATTCACGAATCTGTCACTAAAACAGACTTATCATCAAAAGCAGCAACCAGCCTTGTCAGATCTGGAAACAATCTACGACTTAAACAGTCGCTTTGTCACGACCGTCATGTCAAGCTTTGATAGTCATTTGATTCAAATCCCTGATCGCTGGCAAAACTATTGGCAACCAAGAGTGTCTCAGGACATTACACTGGCAGAACGATTGATTCAGCAGTGGCAACGCGTGGACCGTGGTGAACAGTATTACTGGAATTAAGAGTCCCTAAGTGTTTTCCGATGGTTCACCAGGCGACGAATATTCTCAAGGTCGTCACACGGAGTTGCTTCGATTAGTCGCTGTGTGTATTGTTCCCGCGGATTGCGGTAGATAGCTTCTGAAGGACCGTATTCCACGATCCTTCCATCTTTCATGACGGCCATCATATCTGCCATGAACTTTACGACGGAGAGGTCATGGCTAATGAAGATGTACGTTAAACCTCGGCTTTCCTGTAACTCATTCAGGAGATTTAATACCTGAGCCTGGACCGAGACATCTAGTGCCGAGACGGACTCATCACAGATGATGAATTCGGGCTCCACCGCCAGTGCTCGGGCGATACAGATTCGTTGCCTTTGGCCTCCAGAGAACTCATGAGGGTATCTTTTCAAGTGCTCGGGAAGCATACCTACTTCTTCCAGCAGGGCCGCGGCCTTATCCATTCGATCCTTCTTCGACGTTCCAAATCCCTGAATCACCATCGGCTCGGTCACCATAGATTCGATGGTCATACGAGGATTCATCGAGCCAAATGGATCCTGAAAGATGATTTGCATTTGTTGACGCAAACCCTTAACGCTCGTGGATGTAATCACCTGGCCATTAAATTGAACCAATCCACTGGTTGGACGCACCAGCTGTAAGATGGCTCGTCCGGTAGTGGTCTTTCCACACCCCGACTCTCCAACCAGCCCCAGAGTCTGCCCTTTGAATACATTGAACGTGATCCCATCGACCGCTTTCACATGGCCGACCGTGCGTTGCAGGATACCCTTACGTACCGGGAAATGCACTTTAAGGTTGTCGACCGATAGCAACGGTTGTGCAGTTTCGTCGACACAAGTTGCTTCGCGTCCGTAGGATGCAGGATCGTCGTCATATCCATATCCCTGTAATTCGGATCGCTTGCTTAACAAACGTCCGCGGCCATGATTTTCGAAGTATTCCAGCTGTTCCGGCCCAACCACTTTTTCGGTGATCGTGGCGCTACCATCACGGTGGATTTCCGAATCCATAAAATCAGAAACGGTAGGTAGTCGTTTATAGGTAGTGTCCAGTCGAGGTCGGCAATTAAGCAGCCCTTTGGTATAGGGATGCTGCGGGTTTTCGTAGATGTCCAGTACCCGTCCCTGTTCGACGACCTTCCCACGATACATCACGAGGACTTCATCAGCAATTTCTGCGATTACCCCTAAATCATGAGTAATAAACAGAACGGCCATTTGGCGGTTATCACGCAATTCACGAATCAAATCCAGAATTTGCTTCTGAATTGTCACGTCGAGTGCAGTGGTGGGCTCGTCTGCAATTAACAGCTTGGGATTACAAGCCAGTGCCATGGCAATCATGACGCGTTGCTTTTGACCACCGGACATTTGATGAGGGTAGTAGCTGACCCGTTGGTCCGGGTCTGGGATTCCAACCTCATCAAACAGCTCCACTACGCGTTGCATTGCCGCTTCTTTGGAAATGTCCTCATGCTGCAAAATGGCTTCAGCAACCTGGTCTCCCACACGATGCACCGGGTTAAGCGATGACATCGGTTCCTGAAAGATCATGCTAACATCGCTGCCACGCAGCTTTCGCATTTCCTTGGCAGAGATATTGACTAAGTCCTTACCGAGAAATGAAATCGTGCCATCATAGATCTCAGCAGTTGCCGCTAGCAGATTCATAATGGTTAACGAGGTTACCGATTTTCCGGAGCCCGACTCGCCCACGACGCCCAACGTATGGCCGGGTTTAATCGACAACGATAAATCATCTACAGCCTTCACCACACCGTCTTCGGTGTTGAAGTATGTTTTCAGGTTGTCAATTTTAATTACGTCGTTCATATCTTAATCTTTAGGGTCGGCCAGACGCGGATCGGTCGCCTCCTGAAGTCCTTCACCAATCAGGTTGTAGGCCAGAATGGTGATGAAGATTGCGATACCCGGAAATACGATTTGCCACCATTCGGTATAGTTTGTCATCCCTGCATTAAGAATGGTTCCCCAACTGGGGTTTGGTGGTGGAGCTCCAAAACCTAACAGGCTCAGCCCTGCTTCCACTTTAATAGCAGCAGCAATTCCAAAGACAATCGGTACCATGACCGGTGCTAGCGAATTGGGCAGGATATGCCGAAACATAATCCTGAAAGGTCCGGCGCCAATACTACGGGCAGCCGCTACAAATTCAGACTCTTTTAACTTGAGGAATTCGGCACGTGTCAACCGCGCCATGCCTGTCCAACTGGTGAACCCTAAGATGGCCATCATATGCCAGATGGTCGGTTTCTCAATGACAGCAATCAATGCCAAAATGAGCACGATACTAGGGATACACATTACCAGTTCGATAATACGACTAATGATGATATCAATCCAACCACCAAAGTAACCCGCGATGGCACCGACAACGATTCCAATGGCGGCTGCAATTCCGGTCGACACAAATCCGACGAGTAGGGCAATTCGCGTTCCGTGCACCATCATAGCCAGCACGTCTTTTCCCTTGGAGGTGCCGAATAGATTCAAGCTACTGGGTTTGCCTCCATTAAAAGGGTTGCCGGGGCGATCGCCCCATTCGTTATCACGCACCGGTCGGTATGGATCTTGAAAGATCAGTGGCCATATTGCCCAACTCTCGGGGTCCTTTTCTTTAAGATTTTTAGGATACCGTTTTCGAAAACGATCTTTCTGAAAAATTGGATTCTCCCAGTCAGGATTAAAGTAAGCCATGCAGGGAAAATATAGATTGCCTTTATATTTACAGACAATGGGTTTCGTTCCGGCAATCATTGGGGAACAGACAGCAATCAGGCTCAAACATAGCACAACGATTAGGGCGCACATCGATAGTTTCTTACGACGAAAACGCAACCACGCGTGCCGCCAGAAGCCCGGCGACTTTTTGCTTTCGTTGGTGGTGTTTGTTTGGTTCATTCGGCTGCGGCGTATTATTTGTAGGAAATCCTGGGGTCAACAAAAGCGTATAGCATGTCAGCCAGCAATTGCCCAAGCAGGGTCAGGACGGACAGAGCAAATGTTAAACCCATGATGACCGGATAGTCGCGGGTCAGGATACTGCGGAAATAAAGCTGTCCCATGCCTGGCCAGTTAAAAATCTGCTCTAGAATAATAGCTCCACCGAGTAAAGCAGGAAGCGACAATCCTAGAAGGGTGACAAACGGGATTAGCGTATTTCGAAAGGCATGATGAATCATGATGCGAAGCGGCCCGAGCCCTTTTGCTTTAGCGGTTCGGATATAATCCTGCCGAACCACTTCTTCCATATTGGCTTTTATAAAACGACTGTAGTAAGCCAGACTGACATAGGTAAAACTGATCACCGGCAGGATCATATGCTTGAGCCAGTCCCACGCTTTTTGCGTACTTGTCAAAGTCTCATATTCGTCGGATCGAATTCCCATTAACGGAAGCTCAAACGCCGTACCATCAAGCTTGACTGCAAATAGCAGTTGAAGGAACAGGGCGGCGATAAAGGATGGGATCGCGTACAGCATATACAGGCCAACGCCGACCAGTCGTTCGTCAGCTTTACCACTTCGCCAGGTTGAAAACAGGCCGATCGGAATTGCTAACAGATAGGCAAGGATTAGAGATGGAACGGTCAGCAATAATGTATTGGTGACGCGGGATCCGATGACGTCTAAAACCGGCTTTTTCTCAGCAAAGCTACTGCCAAAGTCACCCCGCACCATATTGGTAAGCCAATGTATGTAGGCTTCCGGAATAGACTTATCCAACCCATAGGCGGCCTGCATTCGCTGAATATCTTCTTCACTTGGCATGTTCTCCGGATTCATCATGGCAGCATCTGTTGCCAGCGGATTCCCCGGCATGGCTCGAATCAGCGCATAAATCACCATGGTGATAAGGAGTAGCGTCAACAGTCCCAAAAGGACACGACGAATTAAATAGCCAACCACAAAAACGCCTTGATGGAGGATTAGATTGTTTTCGAGTAGTGAAGCTTACTGCATTGCTGCTGGTTTGAAAATAGTCGATTCACCCGGACCATAGTTGTAAGGCCCACGCGGACTATAATTATAACCGCGCAACTCTTTGTTGAATGCGTAATAGGCATTTCGGAAGTAGAGCCAGGTATAGGGCTGGTCTTCCCACAATGTTAAGTGGATTTGTTGGTAAACTTTGCGTCGTTTTTCGATATCCAGTTCCCGTTTACCCTGCTCAAACAATTTATCAATTTCAGGATTTGAATAGCATCCATAGTTCCGACCATTATCAATGGCTTTGGTGGTCCAGAGGTTTTCAGAGGTATCCGGGTCAGCACCGGTACCCCATCCCGCAAAGACAGCATGGAACTTGTGTTCTAGCATTGTGTCCTGAAGCGCCGTGAATTCCACCGGCTTTACGTTACAGCGAATACCAATTTGGTCGAGGTTCTCCTGCAGTAGCTCACAAATGGCGATTCGATCCGGTCTGTTGCTTGTCAGAATGGTGAACTCAAAAGGCATTCGCTGTCGTCCTTCGGAGATACCATCAAAGTCGACATCCAGATCGACAAAATTGTCTAGAATTCCGTCTCCATCGGTATCTTCCCATCCGGCGTCCGCCAACAGATCCTCTGCTTTGTCTAGGTCCTGCTGATAGGCAGCAGGAGCTTCCGGGGGAGCCCAGGGTGATGTTCGATGGAAGATCCCTGTGGATGCCTCATCCATACCGAAGCGGTGCTTTTCCAATAATTCCTGATGGTTGAATGCATAGCTCATCGCCTGGCGCACTCGTTTGTCTTTGAAGTATGGAGACCGGAAATTCCAGCCAAAGTAATAGTAGACCCACTCCAACGCATAGGACTTAGTATTGAATTTATAAAAGTCATCATCATTGGTTTGAGATTGCCATTGTTCCGGCGTTAACATCATTTCTTCCAAATCCCCTTTCTTCATAGCCAGCAAAGCTGTGTTGGGATTTTCGATGATTTTGAAACGGACAGTTTCAAAGTGTGGTTTTCGACGAACCTGCTCACCGTTGTGCATGAAGTAAGAGTCACGACGTTTCACAATGATTTCCTGGCCACGTACCCTTTTTTCGATCGTGTAGGCCCCAGCTGTTACCGGGTTTTCGTCAAGTTCGACGTGCTCAGGACTTGTGGCCAAAGTTGGATCGTCGGCAATGGTGCTCTCGTATTTGTGTTTCGGAATGATAGGAAACAGCATGTTCCATATATTGGTTGCGAGAGGCTCGTTGTGAAAAATGACCAGAGTGTTCTCATTGTAGGCCTTAACGCCTTTGAGTTGATCCGTTCCTGACCGCACTGCGGGAATGGGAATAGCTGATGTCAGAATGACCTTATATGAAAACTCAACATCAAAAGCAGTGAGCGGGGTACCATCGGACCAGGTCAGGTCGTCACGGACAGTGATGAGATCCATTAAGCCATCACTAGAAGTTTTCCAGCTAGTGATAGCGGCGGAATTTCCGTAGGGAGTAAAATTCCAGTCAAACGTGAACAGCGACATGTTGAGAAGGCCTGACACGTCAAACTCTGCTGTGGAGCTGGACATCAAGGGATTTGTGCTTTTGATGTCTCCCGCGGTGTGTCGATTCCATTCGGCACTATAATCGACATCGCCATCTACGGCCAAGGTACCCATCGCGGACACAATTTTATCGTTGTCTTCCGGAGTATTGTTGCGGATCGCCAAAACCTCCGCAGCAGTCATCATGGCCACTTCGTTTTCTTTGCGTTGCTCCATGAGTTGGTAAACGTCGACAACCGGCTTGTCGGTCCATGCTTCAATGGCTTCAATTTCTTCCAGTGTTGGTGGAGTGAATTCGGGTACGAGGTCCCCAAATTTATACTCGACGCTTTCAGTGGCCGCTCCTTCGGTTACTGGTCCGGCCGCGTCAGTATTATTTGTATTCGCCGTTGTGGAAGTACCGTTATCAGGACTGACCGTGTCGTCTGAAGAACAGCCTGTCGTCACGATTAGAATCGTCAAGGATAAGAATAGAAAAGAGATTCGTAGTGAATTAGTCATAGTTGAGGAAGCCTCAGAAAAGTTTTTGGTGCAGCTAGCCGAAGCAGCATTCTTTGTTGCATCAGGTATTCTAAAGGATTCCACTTCATGTGGTCTAGATAAACGGTAGGTGATTTATAGAAGGTTTGGAAATGTCTACAATCAATTCTACAAACCACACTCAATACGTCGGTGATAAAGGTAATTCGTTGTGAATGACAAGCTGGATTGGATAGACAGAGAGTTGGCTGTGGTTGCCGATTCGGGGCTGTTACGAAAGCTGTCCGTATGTGCACAGGGAGAAAAGTCAACCGAATTGAAGATTGCTGAAAAAACCTACATTAACTTTTCCAGCAACGATTATCTGGGGTTGGCTGCCGAGCTTGTCCGGGCTCAGGAGGCTTCCCCTTCCGAGGGCCAGAAATGGGGTAGTGGTGCCAGCCCGCTCGTCACTGGTCGGGGTGAAATGCATCAACAATTAGAACAGGCCTTAGCGAAATTCAAAGGTACCGAGGCCGCCCTCTCATTTTCGACGGGCTATGCAGCTAACATCGGAGCAATCACTTCTGTTACCGGCAACGAGGATATCATTTTGAGTGATGCACGGAACCATGCAAGTATTATCGACGGTTGCCGCTTGTCTAAGGCGACAGTGCAAGTCTATCGTCATAATGATGTGGATCATTTAGTTGAGCTATGTAAGCAATCGTCAGGTTTTCGTCGAAAGCTAATTGTGACAGACAGTCTGTTTAGTATGGATGGCGATATAGCGCGGCTGGGATCATTAGTTGAGATCTCCCGGCAATATCAAGCCATACTAATGGTGGATGAGGCTCACGCCACTGGTGTCTACGGCGAGACAGGTCGTGGACTGGCACAGCAACTAGGATGCGAGGATGGTGTTGATATATCTGTAGGAACAATGAGCAAGGCCCTGGGATCGGTTGGTGGATTTGTCACAGGTAATCAGAATTTGATCGATCTCTTGGTAAACAAAGCGCGCACCTATATTTATTCCACAGCCATGCCGCATGCGTGTGCTCGTGCGGGAATCCTGGCGTTAGAACTCGTGAGGAAAGAGCCCGAGCGTCGGGAGCAGCTGTTTAGAAATGTGAAATATTTAACGGATCGTCTGGTTCAAAAGGGTGCGTTGCCTGATCGGCCCTATACGCAGATTGTCCCATTGATTGTTGGTAGTCCAGAGTTATCGTTAGCCAGATCAAAATCACTGATGAGGTCGGGGTTCTATATACCAGCGATTCGGCCACCTACTGTTCCGGTCGGTGAAAGCTTATTAAGGATAAGCCTGAGCAGCGGGCACACGACCGAGCAGTTAGATCGCTTAGTTTCTGTCTTGAGTGAATAGCCTATTCGTGTCGCAAGGCTTCGATCGGATCCATTTTGGCGGCTTTGATAGCAGGATAAATTCCAAAAATCGTACCAACGGCAACAGCGATACCGAAAGATATAGGAATTGAAATATCGACAATTTGAGGGGTCATCGATTGGATTTCTGGCGGCAATCCTGCCATTTGTTCAGGGAAATACTTATACAGGATGCCCCTTCCCAGCGTTACCATCATCGGGCCCAGTAAACCGGCGGCGATTCCAACCAAACCTCCAACCACAGATAAAGTAATAGTTTCCACTAGAAATTGTCTGATGATTGCAGATTGCCTTGCGCCGAGAGCGCGACGAACACCGATCTCGCGAGTTCGTTCAGTTACTGTTGCCAGCATAATGTTCATGATTCCGATGCCACCGACCACAAGTGATACGCCGGCAATTACGCTCATAAAGACCATAAACATTAAACGTGTGTTCTTTGCCTGCTCAAGTAACTCAAGAGGAACGACAATGCTTATGTCTTGTTCTTCGTTGTGGTGACGCAATGAATCCCGGATTAATTGATAGGCGGGCATTACTTCATCGATCTTTGAGACCCTAAAAGTGGCTTGATGAAGTTCGACTTTTTCTCCGCCAAAGGAACCTCCAACAGAACGGAAAATTTCCTTTCCCATCCGGGTATTAAAAGTTGTGAAAGGAATATAAACATCTTTCGTATAATCTTCAGCCGCCAAAGAACCTCCAATTCCGGCAGAAGTGCCGCGCGGTTTTAAAACCCCAATGACTTCAAATAGATCTGAGCGGTCTTTTAAGCGAATGGACTTCCCTAGTGGATCTTGATAGGGAAACATCTTTTTGGCAACATCGTGGGCGAGAACACAATAGTCACGATGCTTTGCAACATCACTACCAGAAAGAAAACGACCTCGATCAATTTCTAGATTTGTGGCTTCGTAATATGACGGAGTAGAACCTACGAGACGTCCATCAACGTTTGTCGCATCGTAACTAAATCCAAAAGCGACCTCTCGAATAGGAACAGCATTGGCAATTTGGGGTACGGTTTCCTTGATAAGCTCGAAGTCAGTTTGCGTTAGACCATATTCAGCAAGAATGCCATCAATTTTTTGCGGCTTAATAGATCGAACAATTATATTTTGAGCACCTAGAGCTTCTATTTGACGCTGCGCTTGCTGACTAATCCCTTCTCCAATGGCCAAGAGCCAAATGACCGAGGCAACGCCTATAAAAATACCCAGTACCGTCAGCATAGAACGCATTGGGTGAAGCAGTAAGCTTTTGATGCCTAATTGAGCGGTTTGATATGAACTTTTAAAGAGTGCCACCGACTTCTTCAGCCTCCCAGCGTGAGATTGTCTTCATCGACTTCAAATGCAGTGCTTTCAGCAACGCTATCTACTTCTTCAGCAACGGCTTTTTTAGCTTCAGAGGCGTTTAGCTCGAGTATCTCCCAGCTATTTTCTGGGATAACTTCCCCTGTTTCTTTATCCGTGAAACGAAGGCGATCATGATTGATCTCGTCGGAAACGATTAAGCCGTCACGAAGGCGAATGACTCGTTTAGTTCGCATAGCGACGTCATCTTCGTGGGTCACCATGATGATGGTTTTGCCTTCATCGTTGAGGCGCTCATAGAGCGTAAGAATTTCTTCGGTGGTCTTGGTATCCAAGTTTCCAGTCGACTCGTCAGCAAGAATATAATAAGGGTCATTGACCAGACTGCGAGCAATGGCGACACGTTGTTGCTGGCCCCCGGAAAGCTGGGTAGGGCGGTGGTCCAGTCTATCGCCAAGCCCCACGAGGCCGGCGAGTTCTACACACCTGCGATAAGTTTGTCGGTTGAGTTTCCCCTGGTAGTAAAGAGGTACCTGAATGTTTTCGACGACACTCAGTTGTGCGATGAGGTTGTAGCTTTGAAACACAAAGCCGATTCGGCTGGCGCGAACATCCGACAATTGATTGTCGCTCATATAGAAGATGTTGTCTTCACCCAGCAGTAGATCACCCGTGGTTGGTTTATCAAGACAGCCGATTAAGTTTAGCAGTGTACTCTTACCAGACCCCGACGGGCCCATAATTGCAACATAGTCTCCTTCAGGGACTTCGAAAGAGACACCTCGCAAGGCATGGACGGTCTCAGATTTAGTGATATAGTCTTTCGTTAAATCTTTAACGGTGAGTGCTGTCGCAGGCACTTATTTTCCTCCTCTGCCTCCAGGCCTTCCACCTGGTCCACCGGCGGCTGCCTTAGCTTCACTTGCTTTAATGAACTGGATCGATCCTAAAATCAGTTCTTCTTTATCAACCTTGCCGTCTTTATTTTTGTCGGAACCCATAATTATGTCGCCAAAACCTCCCAGCGGTTTGAGTTCTTCTGCACTTAAAGCCTCGTCACCATCTTTATCGTGAGCATCCATCAACTTCTTGGCGTTTTCCTCAGCCTGTTTCCGATAACCAGCTTCTTTTTCCTCTTCAGTTTGTTCAGGCAGAGCGGCTCCAGATTCTGTCGAAGCGACTTCCTCAGTATCTTCAAGCGGTATCAAGATATCTTGAGTTTTCGTGATGAAGGCTGTTAATTCCGCCGTTGAAATCGTGTTGCTTTCATCTAGATCAACCGACTCCATATTAGAAATGCCCTCATAACCTAGAATTTCATTCATTTTTTTAATATCTTCCGAAGTAAGTTCGGCATTTTCCTCGCCGTTCGCTGAGAAACGTTTCATTGCAATACGAGCACGATGATTTGAAACTAGATGCCTAAGAAAATCAGGATATTCCCTTGGATTCTGAACGACCTGATCTCCTCGTTTGATCTCGCTTCCATCCTGAAGCACAAGCATCTTGTCATTACTTGCTTCATATTCAATCATTCGAGCTTCAATCGAGAATGGAGCTTGCTCGTCGCCATGTTTCTTTCCAAGATCTTCGCCATGCAATGGATTATTAGGATCGTGTTCGACGCGAACTAAAACGAATCTTTGGTCGTTGTCTTCGTGTAAGCATTGAACAGGGATTTGTAATCGGTCCGGTTGCTGGTTCACAGTGATTTCAACATCAGCAGAAAGGCCAACTCTCGCCCCTTCAGAATCCCCGTCAATTTCTATAAAGGTGGCGAATCGTTTAACTTTTTGGCTCCAATGCTGACGCTCAGCATATCGATTGATAGAGGAGACTTTACCGTCGAATACACGGTCTTCTAAAGCACCTACACGAATTTTTACAGGAAGACCTTCCCGCACACTTGCGATCTTTCCCTCGGCGATTGGGGTTTTGACTTGAAGCCTCTCAAGATCTGGAAGATAAATGATAGTCTGTCTTTCGCGGACACTTGCTCCGGGCTCGACGGTAAACTGCTGACCTCTTTCGTCTCCGTAGTTAGCATGTACAACTGTCCCATCTTGAGGTGCGTAGATGGTGCATTTGCTGATCATGTCGTTAATTTCTTCTAGTTTCTTCAACTCTTCGTCATAGTTTTTATTTTCAGCTTCTAACTGGGCCTTTCGTGTTTCAATGTCGGCATCATACCCAACAACCATTTTTTGACGAGTAATTTCTCGCAAAGTTTTCAATTCGGTTTGTGTTAGTGCGAGTTCTAACTCCGTGCGTTTAACAGCAAATCGATCGGACTCTAACTGCTGTTGTGTTACGAAACCTTTTGCCGCAAGCCGTTCACTAAAAGCCGCTTTGTCCTGATATGTTGCTAGATTTTGTTTGGCAATTAAGATGTTGGCTTCAATTGTTGCCTCATTCTGAATGAAAGTACCTTCCAGATACTCTTGTTTTGTTATTTCTGCTTGACGCAAAGCAGCATCAGCCGAGGTCTTTGTGGAAAGAGCGCGGTTCACTAGAATTTGCTGAGCTTGTTTCTGATCTTCGAGCGTGGAAGTATCCAATTCCACTAGCAAATCACCTTCTTTAACGACTTCACCTTCATCCACTACGCTGATAATCTCGACTCCGCCAGAAGATCGTACTTCACATTTGACTTCTACATTTTCAGCAGCCTCAATATCGCCCGTCTCGTTGATCGTATGCTTGAAGAGGCCGACTTCCGCTTCACTAAACTGGAAGCTATAGACAACTTCAGGGTCTATTGCGTCTTGGACCGTATTCCATACCCACCAACCCATCGTTGCCATTGCACCAACAATGATCGCGAAGAGTACGACTACTGTGCTATTACCATGAAGGTGGGAGGGTTTTGCTGAAATCATAGTTTTCTAATGGGTAAGGAGTAATCGGAGAGAAAGATAGTCTTATATTAAATCGCTTAAATCAGTTAAGGCCGCTTAATTATGATAGCAATTCATAAAGTTTTTAAGTATAAAACTCCGCTGTAGCTATAAAGTTTCGTTCAATAGGTGAAGCGAGCATAGGTGCGGTCAATTTATGTTTCGTTGTCTTCGTTGACAGTATCGCTTGGTTCGGCCTCTTCAACGGTTTCATCTTCGGTATTGTCTCCTTCGGTTTCTTCGCTTGGATAACCGTGAATGGGACCGATGGCCCCTGGATCAATCCAAGCCCCATTTTCATCAATCCGCATTGTTCCCAATGCTAAATCCAATTGACTACGATTGATTTCATAGCCAACCCATACAGCTAGCAATCCATCTTGAACGCCTTGCAAGCCTTGTAATGAACTAATGAGCCGTTGGGCTGTTTGGGGATCGAGTGTATTACCCTGTTGTCCAGGTGGCTCCTGAATTTTTGTGCGCTGATAAAGTACGTTGCGTGTAGCAACCTGTAATTGCTTACGACTGGCTTCAAAATTTATTTTTTGAAGCATGATAGATCTCAAAGAGTTCTTAAAGCTCAGATACTGTTGATCCTCATAGCGATAATAGGATCTAAGCCGGCCCTGGTACTCCAATAAGCTTTGTCGGTAAATGTTTCTTTCTCTAAGTCGGGTAATAGGAGCATCCCACGCCAATCCTGCACGCAATGTTCCAGTGGTATCTCGAAATCGAAAGGGATCGTCACCAGTATTTCCAATGCTACCACTGAGCTGAAGACTTAAGTCGCTTTCCAGACCGTCCGCGTTAAAAGCTAACAGTCTATATTGATCCATAACCTGTGCACGTTCGTTCATCCAATCGAGCCGGTTCTCCGAAGCTATTTTGTAAGCCTCGTCGATTGATAAATCCACAGGGACTAATGTAATTGTTTCAGCGCGTGCGCTGGTAAGTACTAAAGAAAGTTCTAAAGCATCATTGGATAACTTGATGAGCAATTCTGGAAGCTTGGAAATGACCTTATCTTCGAGTTCTTGATATAGCTGCTCGTCATCCATCGCAGATCCGTTTTCTATCAGGCTGTCGAGGGCTTCTCGAAAAAGAAGGATACCTCCCTCCTTTTCCTGCAGTCTTTGGTCTATATCATCCAAGTCGGCGGTAAGTAAATTTGGCAGTTGATCCAAATATGTACCGTCAAGAAGATCAGAGTTTAATGCCGATGCGGGCACGAGTGGGTTGTCCTCAATTTGTTCTCGAAGGGTTTTTATCGCTGCCTGGCGTTCGGGTACGATTTCGATGAGCTCTTTTACATCTTCGCGAGCCGATGATGCTTCCATCGAAAGCTGATCCAGCAACTGCTTGGCCAGAGTGGCTTCTTGACGCAAGCTTTTGAGCCCTTTTTCCACCTCTGGTCCCCACTCGATAGCTAATAACTGCGGCTGCTCGGCACGTAGGGAATTATTAATAATTTCGCCTACATCTTCCTGTTGGTCCAAGATGGCATTTTGTAAGGCCTGCATCTCCTCGTCGATGAGATTGAATTGCTCTAATTCTTTTCCATTGATAACAACTTCAACATCTGGGGGAAGCCCGAGCTCATTAGTAAAGCCATCCAATCGGCCGTCATAGTCTGCTTCTTGGTCAATGAGCTGAGTGATTTCCCTGTAGAACTGCGATTTAGTTGTTTGCACATTGTTAAAGTCTATAAATCCGGCCTCGAAGAAAGATTCAAAAAGTTTTAGGGAGCCTTTTAGAGCAACAATATTGGCTCGCCTATTTATGAGCGCTTTTTGAGACTGAAGAAGCCCCAGATAGCCTCCAGCGAATGTGCTTCCTCCTCCTCCTCCACGAAATCCTCCGATACCTCCGAAGCCACCGCTTCCTACGCCGGTAAACCCAGAAAGACCAGAACCTCCAAACAGACCTCCGATACGTGAAACTCCCCCAGTTCCCTGACCGGTGGTAATATCCATGTAGAATCCTTTGCGATATCGCTGATAGCTCCTGACTTGATAAAGGAGTTGACGCTCAGATCTGGTTAGACGTTCCAGTACCCGATCTTTTCCACCCTGTCGAAGCAAAGGCTGAACGATATTCACATCGAGTAACGTATTCGTTCCGAAGGAATCTGGACCACTTAATTGCCACATTAGACTGTTTGCAAAGTTGACTAGTGCAGTCGCTCCAGAGGCGTATTTTTGTCGCATTCGGATACCGCGGGTTTGCAGACTTAAATCTGTTGCCGGGCTTCCCGTTAAAGCCGATCCTCGGGATCTATAGTCCCCGCCATAGCCCCCATAGAACTGAGTATCAAAGTCAAATCTCTCAGCGCTAACATCTAACGCAGAGAGGTACATTTGCTCCAGCTGACCTTGATAGGTTGGAGAGTGCAATAAAGCCAATTCAAAAGCTTTGTCGCTATCAAGATATAACTTTCCATCTTCAGCAAGAGGCAAATGTTTCCGCCATTCAGGATTCTCGAAGGATTCCAGCTCACCATTTTTGCCCCAATCTTCATAGCCTTGCATCCCATCTACTTCTTTCATATAGATGCTAGCAGCAGGGTCGTCGGGAGGCATCGTCGGATTATCTGGATCATAATCCATATACATCCGGCTTTTTGGATCAATATTGATTGAAAAATTGCTCATATCCCAACGTTCATCCGTTCCCTTTTCATTCAGAATATAAAGAGCTTCGTGGTCGGCTTGCTTTCTGTAGAACGAGCGACTACAGCCAGTCATACTGACTAGTAGTAATGCCGCAACGCTTGCGCCGATCGTAAATGTTTTCCGAATAGCTTGGTAACGAAAGTAAGAATTCAATTGTCGTGCCTTTTTGGAGGAGCAATCTAATTGTTTGGGGGCACGAATAATTCGTGCTTGGGCGAACAAAACATAGGTTTATACGCGGCAGTGAAGGCTAGTCGGGCAAATAGATAAAATGAGTTACCTTTTCTAGTTGCGCAGAATTCGCTGCCTTGGCGTAGAAATCGCCGGAGAAGAGTGATTCCTTGAATTATTCTGATCGTTTTCGGTCTAAATCTTGGTATGTCACGACGGCTAGAACTGCTAAAGATCCATCTGTAGGCGTGCGAATAGGGGGCCTTCTAGGCACAAAGTATTAAAAAACTTGATTTTCTAGATTGGTAGCCGTACGATCTGAGAAAGCTAATATTGGCTTCTTTTCCGGGTGAAAGACTGCTAACCAGTGGGAGTAAATCGCAAGGGTTTACAAAATAGTGTTAAAAACTAGCGGATTTACTGAAAGGACCACCTAAAAGGTGGTAAATGCTTGACCCCTGAATTGTCGATAGTAGAGGATGAGTGCAGGTGTTGGTTTAATACCACCCTCACTACAATTCCACGCTTTAGACCGTGGCTTCTATATGTTGCTTCTATATATAGAACGCCGGTAAAGAAGCGGGAAAGTCTCCAATCGAGAGTCTAGGTTAGGATTAACCATGTCAACAGTAGAGATGATTTTCATCGGATACGGTTTAGTGTTCACGGTAATGCTATTCCTTTCCATCAAACAATGGCGTTGGTTCCATATCGTTATGGCGAACCTGTTGTTGATCTCTACCTTGCTTTTGACTCAGCTTACTGCCTATGTGCTGGATTTCCGTCAGGCTGCAACCATTCGCTATAACGAGGCAGTCGAAACTAGAGATAATCTACAAGCCAACGTCAAAAGAATTCTGCATGGGCTGGACGAAAAGAGTGCTCGAACTTCGGAGGATTCTTTGGTTTCGTTAAGACATCAGCTCGAACGATCCTTACAAGGTCGGGGCCGTGTTTGGGAAGGGCTGACATTGGGGGCAGTGCAGGGAACACCCGCCATCATTGGAACCACCACCACGGTTACACTACCGAATGAGACACATGGACTGGAGGCTGGTTCGCGGATCTTCCTGTTTGGTGAACAGGAAATTGACGTTATTGCTGCAGCTCCTGCCGCTGAGCCAAACGACGATCCCAATGCGGGAGCGCCGGGTGCGCCTCCTGCAGCCGCTCCGGCACCGCAAAAGATGAAGGTCCCAGCGGTTTACTTTGGTGAATACGATGTCGAAGCCGTCAATGGTGCGACGGTTTCGTTGAAGTGCGCCTTTGCCCCACGAGTCTTCAATCCCGCTTTAATGGCGAATGGCACTAGTGCGGCGATGTATGAAACGATACCGGCTGATTCACACTTCAAGTTCGCTTCGCGGCCAGATGACAAATATGAAGAATTACGACAGGGCGGCCGCGATAACGCCGAACCACTATTCGGTCAAATGGACCCACAGCGAATCAACAGCATTTTCCGAACGGTCGTTTTACCGTTGATCCAGAATCAACATGAGATACCAAATACTAATCAGATTTTGGCGAAAGGTCAGGTCAGGATCGGGACACTTGGCGATAAACTAGTCGAAGAATTTGTTGCCGACGGCAGTCCGCTTAATGGCAGGGAGGTTGACCCGAGAAACATTTGGTACAAGCTCCAGTTCACTGAGAAGACAACATTGTCTCAGAAAGTAAATGGCGATGACGCGCAGGCCGCACTCACCGAAGCCGGCATCTTTCAGGCTGGTGAAGCCATTATTCCGTTATTCTATCACCGCTCACCCAGTTCGGTTAATTTTGATAACGGAACGACTTCAATTACTCCCGGTACTAAAACGGACTCGATAACATTCGAAGAAGAGGATATTGCCTACATTGGTGCGGCGGAAAAAATTGTGCAGGATAATCGAATTGTACCTGTGGAGGTCCTGGTTTCAGGCGCAGAGGGTGTAGCTCCGGTGGCTCGAAAGATTGTTGAATACTTCGTGAGGCCGCTTCACGACTACAACCATATCTTCCATAGTTACGAAGCACGGTTGCAAACACTGGCATTTAGTGATGACAATGCTCGATACGATATCACTGCAACTACCGCAGCTCGAAATGATGCAGTTGGACAGATCGAATATCGCAAGCAGGAAAAGAAAGAGCTGGAACTTGATTTAGAATTGCATCGACGTGATGAATATGAAGCTGAATTGTATTCAGCAACATTGCAATCCGAAGTGGCAAATCTGACGAGTTCGCTTGCCGAAATCTTCGATCGTAACAGAGCATTGGCCCAGACGTTGGCCGATCGTCAATCACAGCTCGAAGAAGCTATTGACGCCCGGACGCAGGAAGCTGAAAACGCCACCGGTAATTCAGAAGAATAAAGATCGCCTTAAGGTCGCCCTTTACCCACTCTTGGGTAAAATAAAACATTATGGGAATCTACGACCGCGACTATTATCAGCAGGAAGAAACACCAAAACGCACAAGAGTGGTGCGTCAACTGCGTGGTGCATCGGTCACTACTAAATTGCTGATTGCCAATATCGTTGTTTATCTTGTTTGCTGGTTGCTTTGCACTGAAGGAGGGCTGCAAACAGCAAGCGTTTACGATGCGTTGTCGATTGGCAATGATTTCTTCGATCATCCCTACGAATTGTGGCGGCTGATTTCCTATGGATTTATGCACTCACCATTTTGGGAAAGCAATGGGATCTTTTTCCATATCCTTACCAATTGCTTTGTTTTGTGGATGTTCGGCCGATTCATTGAACAACGCTATGGCGGTGCTGAGTTTCTCCGGTTCTACCTGCTTGCCATTGTTTTTAGCGGGTTGGTTTTTGTTGTCGCAAATCTTGGCGGACAATTGAGTCAGGCCGTTGGAGCCTCGGGTGCTGTCGCCGCTATCGTTATTCTGTTCTGTTTTCTATATCCTCATGAAAAACTATTGATTTATGGAATCATTCCTATTCCAGCATGGCTTGCAGGTATTCTGTTTGTCGGACTGGATGTAATGACTGGAATTGGCGAAGCCCGCGGTGCAGGATTTGGAATAGCCTGGGAGGCCCACCTTGGCGGTATGGCATTTGCAGCAGCTTATTATTTGTTGAAGTGGGACTTCTCATTTCTGGGGAAAGCCTTCTCTAAACGTGCCCCCAAACTCGCGATCTATCGTGAAACTGAAAACAGGGTCATGGTTGAAGATGAGCCGAGTGCAGAGGCACAGCTAATTACTCAGGGTGAAGAAATCCTTCAGCAGGTACATGAGAAGGGAGAAGCAAGCTTAAACACTCGTCAACGTAGAACGCTCCAACGATACAGTGCCTTGTTAAAACAACGCCGGGAAAGTGACAATGGCCAGTATCGCATCTAGTTTGTCGCTTCTATCTCGTCGGCAAATGTTGGCATCGATGGGAGGAGGAGCTGGTTTGCTGGCATTACAGGCCATGCTTACTGAGGAGCGGGCAGATGCAGCGGTTCCGGATTTATATGCTCCGCGCGAGCCTCATTATACTCCTCGCGCGACCC
This sequence comes from Planctomycetaceae bacterium, assembly GCA_002717145.1. Lineage (GTDB taxonomy): Bacteria > Planctomycetota > Planctomycetia > Pirellulales > Pirellulaceae > UBA721. The sequence continues at coordinate 45,176 of PBCP01000040.1, forward strand.
GAGTTATCTGGTTGTTTATGCATGGTGGTCCAAGTCATGTTGACTTGTTTGACCCCAAACCGGAATTAATAAAATACGCAGGCAAACCAATACCGGAGTCATTTGGCAACGTAATGACACGTCGCAACGTTGCTAAAAATCCGTTACTTGGACCTATTAAGCCGTTTCGGCCACGAGGGGAGTCAGGGCTTGAAGTTAGCGATTTCCTACCTCATACCGCAAAACATGCTGACCGTCTGTGCGTAATCCGATCGATGCATGGTGACAGTGTGAATCATCCGCAGTCCGTTTACCAAATGAATACCGGTAACGTTCTCATGGGACACCCAAGTGTTGGTAGCTGGGTGGCTTATGGGTTGGGTACCTTGAACCGCGATATGCCGGCGTTTGTTGTACTTCCGGATCCGGGCGGTGGTCTGAAAGGCGGGCCACCGGCATGGGGTAGTGGATATTTACCAGCAAGCTATCAAGGTGTGACAATGCGTCCGGGGGAAGCACCTATTCTCAATTTAGCACCGCAACCTGGGATTACTCCACAACGACAGGCTGACGCCTTTTCAACACTTCGGGGTATCAATCGTGAATTTATACGTCGTATTGGGGACGATGATCAGTTACAAGCTCGAATTGCAGCATATGAACTGGCTTTTCGCATGCAGGCGGCCGCACCGGCACTTGTGGATATTTCTCAGGAGACAAAAGCGACTCATCGTTTGTACGGACTCGAAAACAAAGAAACAGCCGAATTTGGTCGGCGTTGTTTGTTAGCACGCCGAATGATAGAGCAGGGCGTTCGATTTGTGCAGGTTCATTCAGGGGATACGCTGGGCTGGGACGCTCATAAAGATGTTCTAAGTAATCACACCAAATACTGCGGCAGCACGGACTTACCCGTGGCAGGGCTGCTAACTGATCTGGCGCAGCGAGGTTTGCTTGATGATACGCTCGTTGTCTGGTGTGGTGAATTCGGCCGCATGCCTATGAGTGAACAGGGCAAAGGTCGCGATCATAATCCCTGGGGCTACTGTAGTTGGTTAGCAGGAGCCGGAGTCGAAGGAGGCCGAGCGATTGGAGCTACAGATCCGATCGGATTACGAGCTACAGAAGACAAAGTGCATGTAAGAGATTTTCATGCGACATTACTGCACTTGATGGGTATCGATCATATGGAATTATCGTATTTCCATAATGGACTGGAGGAGCGACTGACCGGACCGCAGACAGCTCACGTTGTGGAGGCAATATGATGAGAGTCTGTATCCCTCTGATATTCATGCTGGTAACCGCACTTGCGAAGGGCCAGAAATATCAGGAACTACCAATCCTAAAAGAAGATAGGGAACACTGGTCCTTCGTGCCTATCGAGCGACCTGAGCTTCCCGAGTTGAAAGAGGACGGCTGGTCGAATAATCCGATTGATATATTTATTCTCGCAAAACTAAAGCGAGCTGGGCTGCAGCCGCTGACGAAGGCAAGTCATGCTGCACTTGTCAGAAGAGCGTATTTAGATCTAACAGGCCTGCTCCCTGACTATCGGGAAGTTACGGCGGATAAGCAATACGAACAGTTGGTGGATGAATTGCTTAGCTCTCCCCGATTTGGGGAGCGTCAAGCACAGTTTTGGCTGGATCTGGCTCGGTTTGCCGAGACCGATGGATTTGAACACGACAAAGTCCGAGCGGATGCCTGGCAATACAGGGATTGGGTGATTGATGCCTTTAATCGTAATTTGCCCTACGACGAGTTCATTCGTAAACAGTTGGCTGCAGACGAATTTGAAGAAGACGAGCGGATCGCTACGATGTTTTGTTTGTCAGGGCCGGATATGCCGGATATTAATTCCCAAAATGAAAGACGACATTCCCTGCTTAATGAAATGACAAGTACGGTGGGGGCTGTATTTATGGGATTGCAGGTGGGCTGCGCTCAGTGCCATGACCACAAGTTTGATCCCATTAGTCAGGCCGATTTCTATCGTATGCGGGCCATATTTCAGCCCGCCGTTCATGTTGTGAAAAACCAAAGCGTGCGAGAGTTGCGTGAACAGGGTGAACCGTCTAAGGCATACTTGATGGTTCGAGGGGATTTTGACAAGCCTGGCCCGGAGATCAAACCAGGAGTCATACGCGTCGTGGCGACCGATGACCCGATTGAGATCCAGAAATCTAAATCCGGAACTTCTGGACGTCGACTTGCTTTGGCTAATTGGATGACTGATAAAAGAAACCCTTTAACGGCACGGGTGATGGTCAATCGTATTTGGCAGCAGCATTTTGGCACAGGCTTGGTCTCCACTCTTAGTGATTTTGGAATCATGGGGACTTCGCCTACACATCCTGAGCTATTGGATTGGTTGGCAGCAGAACTTCAGTATCAGAATTGGGATTTAAAGGCAATTCATCGCCTCATCGTAACCAGTGCTACCTATATGCAGGCAAGCGAAGAAGACGAGATATATAGGAAGAATAAACTGGCAGATCCGGATAATGTTCTGTTAAGTCGGTTTCCGCGACAGCGACTTGATGGCGAAGCCATTCGTGACGCGATGTTGGTTGCCGCTGGTTTTCGAGAATTCGAAATGAAGGGGCCGGGAGTCCGCCCCCCGATTCAAGAAGAGGTATCTCAGACCCTGCTCAAGAATCAATGGAATGTATCGCCGGATGAAAAGGATCACTATCGACGTAGCATCTATATTTTTGCACGTAGGAATCTCCGCTATCCATTGTTTGAAGCATTCGATCGACCTGATGCAAATGTAAGTTGCCCTCAGCGACAAAAGTCAACCACGGCTCCTCAGGCTCTGATCCTTTTTAATTCCAAATTGAGTTTGGATTTGGCTCGTCGCATGGCCAGTGACATTCTGTTGACAGTCCGTAATGATGAAGAGTTTATTCGGGAGGTTTTGCGACGCTGCTGGTGTCGGGATCCAGAGCCCGAAGTAATGGAAGTCGCGCGAGCTTATTTTATTAAGAATCGTAAATCGGCTCAGGAAATATCTCCCGATCAACTTGAACAGGTGACACCCATTCCACTGCCTGCTGATCTAAGCATTCGAGAAGCAGCTGTTTATTCAGAATTCTGTCTTATTGCCTTTAATACGCTGGAATTCATTATTATTCAATAGAATGTGCGTTGACGCTGTCGCGTAATGTCTTTCCGAAACTGAAGCCCAATCGGGTGCCACCCATTTTTTTCGCTCAAAACTGGTCGAATATCATAAACGCAGGATGGGTGGCACCCGATTCTTGTTCAAATCCGGATGAGACAGCCGGAAAAGTTTTTTATAATCACCGTATGAGTTTTGGTTTTTATAAATGGCGACAGTGTTTTCTAGGTTGGGTTGTCAGCGTCATGCTTGTCAGTCTGATGGTGACGTCTGTCACCGCCAACCAGCAGGATCTCACGACGGATGCACTTAAGATTCTTAAGTCGAAGTGCGGCAACTGTCACAGTGCTGACAACCAAAAGGCTGAACTCGATCTATCGTCGGTTGAAGCCATTCTCCAAGGCGGCGAATCCGGAGCGATCGTTGCAAAGAATTATGAAGAAAGCCTGCTTTGGGAAATGATTTCGAACGAACTTATGCCTCCTGAAGAAGAACCGCAATTGACTGCTGAAGAACGTGGCCTATTAAAGCGATGGCTGGAACAATCGTCGTTTTCGGCCACGCCGCCGAAAGCGATTTCTCAATGGGATGTGTTGCCGATCTTACAGCTTCGGTGTGTGATTTGTCACGGCAAGACTGTTGCTGAAGCGGGGCTCGATCTTCGGTCTCACGCATCGATTCTTAAAGGGGGTAAGTCTGGCCCGGCGATTGTAGCGGGCCGTCCTGCGGAAAGTTTGCTGCTGCGACGGATACACGCCGGTGAAATGCCTCCCAAGCGTCGTATTGTTGAAGCAAGTATCAAGGTGATCACGGAAACAGAAGTCCAATTGTTGGAGAAATGGATTGCAGCCGGAGCTCCCAATGATGCGGCAGTGATTGATGCTCCCGGTAACGGGCCGGATCCGCTGGTTACTGATGAAGAACGGAATTTTTGGGCATTCCAAACACCTAAGAAGTCACCATTGCCCGAAGTAAAAAATCGAACATGGAGTCAAAATCCGATTGATCAACTTATTCTGGAAGGAATTGAACGAGCCGGCCTGACTCCGGCGCCAGCAGCATCCAAAGCCGTGCTGTTAAGGCGAGTTTATTTTGATTTACTCGGAATACCGCCAACCTCAGCTCAGCTTCAGGAGTTTCTGGATGACGAATCTCCGGCTGCTTATGAACGTCTGATTGAGCGTGTACTGGCTTCCCCTTACTACGGAGAACGGTGGGGTGGATTATGGCTGGATTTGGCAGGTTATTCAGACAGTGAGGGAATTCAGGAGAGTGATCCGGTACGTCCCTCGAATTATCTCTATCGTGATTATGTCATTCGCAGTTTCAACAGCGACAAACCCTACTCCAGATTTATCAAAGAACAACTTGCCGGCGATGATTTAGCGGATTACACCGACCCCGCCCATATAAGCTCGGAGGTCATGGACAATCTCATTGCAACGGGATTTTTACGCCAAAGCTCTGATGGTACGTTCTCCAACATTACCGGATTTGTGCCTGATAGAAATCGCTATATCGGATCTTCTATCGAAGTCTATACTTCGGCCATTCTGGGCCTCACTTTAAAGTGTGCAAAATGTCACAGCCATAAGTTCGATCCGATTCCTCAGCGTGATTACTATCGTCTACTGGCAGTATTCAAGGGAGCATTGGACGAAAATGCCTGGATGAGTCCCTTACAGGATCGTGGCGTGACAGCGTTGAAGCCCATGCGTCTTTTAAGTGTTGGGGAGACGGCGGAAAGAGAATCTATCGAAGCTCACAATACACGGATCACCCAGGCTGTCGCAGAACTAACTCGTCAACGCTCGGAACTTGAACTGGCTACCATCACTCAATTACAGGAAGCCGAGTTTAAAAAGTTGCCTCAAGAGATTCGCGAAGATGTTAGAACGGCCTTAAATGCAGCGAAAGAGAAACGTACGAAAGTACAGGTATATTTAGTTGAGAAATTTGAAAAGCAGATACGATTTGATGTTGGGCGGGCAGAAGATGTTGATGCTGAATTCAAGAAGCAACGCGCTCAACAAACTGCCGCTATTGAAGCAAAAAAGAAAGAGCGCCGCGCGATCACTACAATCCGTGCATTATGGGATCGGGGAGATCCATCACCAACCTATATTCTCACCAGAGGAGACTATCAAACCCCTGGACGGCGAGTGGGCCCGGGCGTGCCTTCCGTATTAACAGACGGTGAATCTGCATTCGTTGCAAAACGGCCGTTTGAGAATTCACCAAGTACTGGCAGGCGGCTGGCACTGGCAGAGTGGACTACTGATAAGTCTCACCCTCTGACAGCGCGTGTCATGGTCAACCGCATTTGGAAATCTCACTTTCAACACGGTATCGTCAAGACGCTTGATAACTTTGGCGTAAATGGCACCAAACCAACTCATCCGGAATTGTTGGACTGGCTCGCCGTGGAGTTTATGGAAAGTGGCTGGAGCATAAAGCATATTCATCGTTTGATTTTAACAAGTGCTACTTACCGGCAGTCCTCGCTGATTACTGAGCAACACGAATTGAGAGATCCGGAAAACAAATGGCTTAGCCGAATGCCCATGCGGCGAATGGACGCTGAGATGCTTCGGGACTCGTTAATTTCACTAGCAGGAGTGCGTCGGGATCATCAATTTGGACCGGCTGACCCGGTTGCTTCAAGAGCGGATGGATTGGTAACTTCCAGTCCTATCAACAACACCTGGCGTCGTAGCGTTTATGTGCTTCACCGTCGGACACAGATGCCAACCTTACTGACATCTTTTGACCGGCCCCGCATGAGTCCTAACTGTGTGGAACGAACTGAGTCAACCGTAGCACCTCAGGCATTGCACTTGATGAATAATCAGCAGGTAAAAATCTGGGCTACTCAATTCGCCGATCAAATAATGTCGATTCATCCCGATGATCCTGAAGCACAGGTTCGTCTGGTTTATACTCAAGCGCTCAGCCGGCAACCGGGAGAAGACGAGTTAAGACTGACGCTTGAGACGATGCATCGGATGGCGGAAATATTTAAAGCAGAGAGTCCGGAGTCTGATGTTAATCGTTCCGTAATACGTAATGTGTGCCATGCACTGCTTAATTCTGCCGCGTTTATTTATGTGGATTAAAGAGTTATGAATCTGGAATCAAAGAACAAAACTCGGCCACACAGCCGTCGGCAATGGTTGACGAGCACTGCCGCCGGCTTGCAGACTGCTGCGCTGACTCATTTGTTTTCCCGGGACATTTATGGATTGGAGACACCTTCGCCACGTCGAGCGTTTGATCTCAAGCCTCAGCCCACTCATCACGAACCAAAGGCAAAAAGCATCATTCATCTTTTCATGAACGGCGGTCCCAGCCAGATGGATTTGTTTGATCCCAAACCTGAACTTGATAAGCGTCATGGGCAGGAATATTTTAGTGAGCTGGCATCTGAAGTTGAAAATCCGACGGCAGCCGGAGCGCTCATGAAGTGTCCATACAAGTTTGCGCAGCATGGCGAATCAGGACAGTGGGTGTCTGATGCATTACCTCACACAGCAGAAATTGTTGATGAATTGGCTCTCATCAAATCGATGCACACGACCAATCTTACGCATGAGCTGGCGTTATTTAAGATTCATGGCGGACAGGAAATGCCTGGATTACCATCGATTGGGTCCTGGGTATCCTACGGACTGGGAACAGAAAATCAGAATCTCCCGGCGTACGTTGTTTTGGATGATCCTTTAGGGCTTCCAGTGAACCAGACGCAGAGTTGGCAGTCTGGTTTTCTACCTCCAATGTATCAGGGGACAAGATTTCGAAGCACCGGTGACCCGGTTCTAAACCTGAAGCGTGAATTTGAACAACCGGATCAGGTTACATCCTTAGAACGAGAATTGATTGCGGGTCTGGATAAAATCCACAAGGACAGCCGCCCCGGTCAGCTTCGTCTGGATGCTCGAATGGCCAGCTACGAGCTCGCCGCCCGGATGCAGCTCGAGGCAACCGATGCTCTGGACTTATCGAAAGAGACTCAGGCAACGCTGGATATGTATGGAATTGGTAACGACACCACTGACTCGTACGGCCGCAGGTGCCTGTATGCGAGACGTTTGGTAGAGCGGGGCGTACGATTTGTGCAGCTATATATCAATTTTCAGATTTGGGATAATCACACCGGGATTACTTCCGGTTGCAAGGCGGCTTGTAACAAGACCGATCTGCCGATTGCAGGTTTGATTCGAGACCTCAAGCAACGAGGGCTATTGGATTCGACTCTGGTTGTTTGGGGCGGTGAATTTGGGCGACTACCTATCGCTCAACTACCAGCTAATAAAGATACTGCTAATGCTGGCCGTGACCACAATAAAAATGCGATGATCACCTGGATGGCAGGGGGCGGGGTCAAGGCGGGAGTGTCGATTGGAGCTACCGATGAGTTAGGATTCGCGGCGGTGGAGGATCGGATATCTGTCGCAGACTGGCATGCAACCATCATGCACCAGCTGGGCCTTAACTATGAACATCTCTACTTTGAACGCAATGGGCTCAAAGATCGACTCACAGGTGTTGAAGAAGCTCACCTCATCTCGTCCATTCTGAAGTAAAGCTAGCAGCGCTAGTTGCCATTTTGAATTAGGCAAAAGCAACGAAGGATCGCTTAAGCATCTTGCTGTTTTTCATCCAACAGACGCGACCATCTAATTTTCAATGGACACTTTGATGGGATGAGCAAAGTCATTGTAAAAACGAGTGATTTTGTCGGGATTCGCTTTGCCTTGATGAATCACGAAACGATAGCGGGAAACGAACTCTTGTTTCGGTTCGATCTTAAATTCGCCTAGCACCATTGGGGCAAAACAATAGTAAGGCATTGTGGGGTGCAGTCGAACGGGCTGGGGGGCTCGGAAATTATCCGGGTGACCAAGGACAGCGAAGCCCGAGTGGCTGGTATTCCCATCATTCTGATTGGGGATCGGGCCATGAATGTCGACCCAATTAGGCCGGGTATGATTGCCATTTAACTTCGTCTTTCCTTCGCTGGTTAAAAAGTCCCCACCTTCGCTCCAGTTTCTGCGGCCACGAATAGCGAAACCACCGTAATGGTTCTCCTGAATAATTAATGGATGATCTGACGCGCATCGCTGGCTTGATACAAAATCGACCAGATAGACGCTCTTCGTCTTGTAAGCTTTCACGTTCCACCTTTCATTGAGAGCAGTTGCCTGCTTGTCAGTTTTGGGAAATGCGACGTGGTCTAATCTGGTGGTAAACCCGCCGTATACAGGTCCGGTCACCGTAGTAATGACTTCCCGGTGAAAAATATCTCCAAGTTTGGCGCTTTGTTCCCAAAAATTGACGAACTCATTTCGAAACGTGGTTTTTTTATAAGGAAACATAATACCATGCTGATGATAGTGATCCGGAGGGAAATCATCAGTCAGTATATTGCCCGCCGGATCATAAATTGGGTGAATGAATCCTGACCGAGCATAGAACGGCCGGCTTTGGTCTGGGCTTGGGCGCATGTCAACGTTGTATTCAAGAATGGGTTTTTCACCAAGATGGATCTTTACCGATCCTTCCTTTTGTTCAGCTGTTACCCGTTGAATTCGTTTGGGTATTCCATCTACCAAAACCATCTGATAAGTTCGGCTTTGACCTGAATAGAGAGGTTGTTCAAGCATCCAGGTAACTGTGGGATTATCTGAGGAGCGATCAATCTGAGTTGCGATTCGTTGGTTGGTATCATTTGAAATCAGGATAAACGGATGATTATTGGGGATACTTTCCGGTACAGGGCAGGTAACGGGTACTTCGATTCGATCATAATCACCCGCTTCGATCTTAATTGTCTTGGCATTCACTGGTGTTAAAAAAGAAATACAAAACAGTAGTGCCAGAAACTGTAAGTCTATTTTGAGTGGCATCGCCGTGCTGACTCCGAATTGGGTTAATAACGTCTATTCCATGACCTTTGTTTCAGCATACAATGAAGACATCATTATTCGGAAACAAACGATAGGAGAATTCCAATATGCTTAAGCGAATGTTCATTGGTGCATTGGCAATTGTGGCAATGACTACTGCCATCGTTGTGAATGCAGCTGACGCGCCGGCAGCACTCAACTTCAAAGCCAAGGATATCGACGGCAAAGAAGTAAGTCTGTCTAAGTACAAAGGGCGTGTCGTACTGGTTGTTAATCTTGCAAGCCGCTGAGGCCTTACCCCTCAATACCTGCAGTTGCAGGGTTTGCATAAAAAATACAATGCCAAAGGTCTTTCTGTAGTGGGGTTCCCCTGCAATCAATTTGGAAGGCAGGAACCGGGTAGTGAAGCAGAGATCAAGGAATTTTGCACATCGAATTATAAAGTGGAATTCGACCTGTATTCCAAGATAGATGTTAATGGCGATACCGCTCATCCGTTTTACAAGCATATAACTAGTCAGGAAACAAAGCCTAAGGGAGCGGGAAAGGTATCCTGGAATTTTGAGAAATTCCTATTGGATCGGGAAGGAAACGTTATTGCTCGTTTTGAGCCTCGAACCAAACCTGATGCTCCGGAATTGATCAAATTGATTGAATCCCATCTCGCCAAATAGAGCGAATTAATTGAATTCAAGATAAGCCGTGTGCCACGATCGGTGTGGCGGACGGCTTTTCTTGGTTATTACACGTCTTGAAATCCTGATATGAGTCATCAACTTGAACGAAGATCTTTCAGCTATCGTTAGTTTGCTAACACAGACGCCATCTCATCAGCGCTGGCCTGTGGCAATTGAGACGTGGTTTAGTGGTTGTGAGCAGCAGGAATTAAACGAGCTGGTTGAACTTCTGCTTCAACAGGACCCACCCTTGCCAACAGATGACGAAGAAGTAAATTGGGGTCGATTATTTGAGCACATGCTTCAGAGACTCAGAGCCGATCTCTCCAATGGCGTCGACATTATTGACCCGTCGGTTGATAACCTTTGCGAAGTCTACGAATTTCTAGGACCAGCCAGTCAGGTGAGACACCTGTTGCTAGCGATGCTTGCTCAGAGATCCGACTCAGAAAGTATTGAAAACTTAGTCTCGCTCTTAATCGAAAGCCCACCAATTGAAGTGAGCGGATTTGCGATTGCTCTAAGCCCTTTCTTACAACGTGATACGGATTGGGGACTTTTGTTTCCACGTTTGTTTCAGGCTCTGTCACATCCCGTGGCGGCCTCAGCCATTCTGGATTTGTCGAATTTCATCACGCGTCAGGGCAAAGTGGAAAGACATCCTGCCAACGATCTGGTTGACCAATTGGAGCAACTTCTCAAAGGTGTGGTAAATCAGTTGGCTAGTATTGAAGACGGTTCTATTATGAAAACGGCGATGAACCTGACGCCGGAAGACATCGCCTCTCAGGTTAATGAAGGTATCGCATTGGCTTCCGCCTTATGTGACTCGATTGCCTTAATAGGGAATGAAGACAAAACATCAGCACTTTTCCAGGCGATGGATTTGGCCCATCGCCGAATTCAGGCAGAAGCTGCGGCAGCGTTGGTTCGCTTGAATAGTGAAGCCGGGGCTCAGCGCCTTGGTGGATTGGCTGAAGAACCAAGTGTTCGCTTGCGGGTGCTAGCATATGCCGAAGAACTTGGCATACTTGGCGAGATTCATGCTAACTATCAATCTCAGCAGGCTCGTGCCGAAGGCGCCCTGGCCTTGCATCTTTCCGAACCACACGTCATGGGCCTTCCTCCGACATCGTTAAAGCTTCACGATCATTCGCAATTATTCTGGCCGGGATTCGATGTAAGGCAGGATTGTTTTCTGTTTGAATATGAGTATTCGTTAGGCGGTGAACCATTAACTAATATTGGAATTGGAGCTCCCGAGGTGCTAAGTTCGGGCAGTGATCTCCTTTCGTTGTCGACCGACGATTTATATGCTTACTTTGCCGGGATGGTTGTATCTCATACAGATATCTTCGAAATGCCGGCGGACGATTTGGATTCTCAAGCTCAGATGCAAGCAGGCAGGTATCAGCAGCGGTTGGAAGAGGCGGAGTATGAAGATGTGAAGCCGGTGACATTTGGCTTCTTTTTCGAACATCGGGCGTTGGCAGCAACTGCCCGTAAAGACAATCAGTATGGAGTTGTCGTCGTTGATGAAGCGGGGATGCTTTGGTTGCCGCAAACATCTCTCTCCCGCTTGCTGACAGCGGATGACGCGTATCACATCTATAAGGGGCGGAAACTATTCGAATCCTTTGAGGTTCAGGCGGATTAGAGCATGAGTGAAGACCATCAGTTCGCATCTGCAGAAGCCGACGAGCCTTTAGTGGAAAAATCTTCGCGGTTGCGGTTTTTGATGCCAATCTTGGTAGTCCTGATTGGATTCTGGCTGTTCAAAAACCGAGGGGCAACGGAATATGACGAGTTCGTAGGGCAGCAGTTTGATTTTTCCGGAGTGAGTTTTACTGGCGAGGTAATCGATCGACATGCACTGCAGGGCTCTGTCATAGTTATCAATTTTTGGGCAACTTATTGTCCTTACTGCTTGGAAGACATTGAACATTTGAAAGAGCTTCAAAGTCAACTCCGTTACGATGAGTTTAAAATTGTCGGTGTGAGTTCCGATAGCAGGCAAGTACTAAATGATTTTTTCCTGACTAGAGATGCTTTACCCTGGCCTTCACTTTACGGAAGTGACGCGGTAACCCTCGGCAAAACCTATAAAGTTACAACTATTCCACGAGTCATGCTATTAAACCGTGAGGGTCAGATTGTAGCGGTTGCACGTGCAATAGAGGACATAAAAGATCAGGTGTTAGACCTGGTCTATAGCGGTTGACATTCTCACCTGACGGCTTTCCCGTTAGGCTATAGAGAGCAACCAAAAATTTGAATTCGAGACCTGAATGAACAAGTCGAAAAAACAAGAAGAGAAAACCAACAGTGTGACGCAGTCTGACGTGAGCTTTGAGGCCATGGAGTTGACTGATGAAATGATGAAAGCATTGAAGCGGGCTGGCTATGAATCACCATCACCAGTGCAAGCAGGAGTAATCTCTCCGGCACTGGATGGGCAGGATGTGATGGGTCAGGCTCAAACAGGCACCGGTAAAACTGCTGCATTCACAATTCCTATCCTTGAACAGCTAGCACCGCGTGAGGAAATTTCGTCGGTACAGGCTTTGGTATTAGTGCCTACACGAGAGCTTGCTGTTCAGGTTCGAAACGAATTTGAAAAGCTGGCCTATTATATGGACTTCAAAACGGTTGCTATCTACGGCGGTCACTCGATTAAGAAACAAATTGAGGAGTTGAAGCGAGGTGTCCAGGTTGTCGTTGGCACGCCTGGCCGAGTGTTGGATCACATTCGCCGCAAGACTTTAGACTTACGTGAAACTTGGTGCGTGACGCTTGACGAAGCAGACCGAATGCTGGATATCGGATTCAGGCCGGACATTGAACGAATCCTCAGCAGCGTATCTCGAAAAGATCGCCAAACGCTACTTCTCAGTGCGACGGTACCCCCTGCCATCGAGCGATTGGCGAAACGCTATATGACAGAGCCAACGGTTCTCGATTTCTCGAAGGATGCAGTGTCCGGGGATAGCATCGAGCAATTCTATTTTTCGGTGGATAAAGTCAAAAAGTTTGAATTGCTCCAAAGACTGATTGATCGTGAAAATCCGGAGCAGGCTATTATCTTTTGCCGTACAAAGCGGGGCACCGATAAGCTGGCAAAACGTCTTAAGGAATCATTTCCCAATGTTGGCTGTATCCATGGAGACATGAATCAGTCCGTTCGCGACCGAGTGATGAAGAAATTTCGGGAAGAACGCCTTAAAATTTTAGTAGCGACTGACGTAGTCGGTCGCGGAATCGATGTGACAACAATTTCTCATATCATTAATTTTGATACTCCGGAAGACTGCGATGACTATGTTCACCGTATTGGACGGACCGGACGAATGGGAAAGGAAGGTGTCGCTTACACTTTTGTCTCAGAAGACGACGGTGAATTGCTGACACGAATTGAAATTCGTATCAACCAGTTGCTCGAGCAGGCAGATATGGAAGGTATGGAATTGAAACGCGAAGTGAAACAGGATGTAAACCCCGAGCGTTTAGCAGCAGTTGCTGCTATGCGGGGAAGGGGCCCCAAAAAACACCGTCGGAGATTATAAAATGAGTCAGCGATTCCGAACCTCAGAATACCCTGTCGGGATTTTGGAATCGATGGTGGTCTGGATGAGCTTGATTCTCTTAACAGCAGGGTGTGATTCGACAGAGACAGCCGTTTCTGATCATGCTCCTGATACCGTTGCTCAAAAACAAATCTCAGGCCCGGCAGACACGCTGCCTGAGAGACACGACAACAGTGATGCTCAGGATTCATCAAACGATGAGGTAATGCTAGAGTCGACGGTTAGCGATCCGGAGCAATCAACTGGTAGTATCCCGGGTGAAATCGAAAAGGGTGAAGAAGGCCCTAAAGTGGCTCCTTTGCCGGTGCAGTTCCAAGGCCCTGACGCGGAAGCTCGAGAGTTGAAAGTAGACTTGGAGCGACTTAAAGCTAACGGAATTCGGACGATCCAGGGCAAGCGGTTGATTCTACATACGGATTTGCCACTCGATGACGAGCTAAGAAGCCTGCCGGAGCTGTTTGAAAAAGCGACTAACCAATTCTGTCGTTACTTTGAAATGCAGTTGGACGACATCGGTCAGTGGCAGGTTCGTGCCTGTGTCATTCGGGAAATGGACAGATTTAAGAACGCCGGACTGTTGCCTCAAGTGCTTCCACCCTTCAAGCATGGATATGCGTTAGGTGATCGAGTGTTTCTCAGGGAGCAGCCGAGTGAGTACTACAGGCGACACCTACTGATTCATGAAGGCGTTCATTCGTTTATGCTCAGATTTTTTCAGGGAGCCGGCCCTCCATGGTATATGGAAGGTATGGCAGAATTGCTGGCTACCCATCAGTGGGACGGTGAAAAACTTACATTGCGTACTTACCCTGCAGACAAAACAGAAGTCCCATTCTGGGGACGAGTGAAGATAATTAAAGATGACGTAGCTGCACAGAAAGGTAAGATGATTGAAGAGGTGATGCAGTATGGAAGTAACGCTCATCTGGATGTGGAAGCCTATGGCTGGAGCTGGGCAGCAACGACATTCCTTGACCATCATCCGGAGTTCCAAGATACGTTTCGTAAACATCTGGACCACGCGGCGGATTCATCACCACAGTTTTCACTGGACCTGGTCGAAGCGTATGGCGATCAATGGTTTAGAGTTCGTCAGCAATGGCAGTTATTTGTGATGAATATGGAATATGGCTACGACATCAGTCGCGAAGCGATTGATGACGTGGAGGTCCAGGAATTCAGGCCTTTATCTGTTCAACAATCTTTGCAGGTAAAAGTTGACCGAGGTTGGCAATCCACGGGACTGGCTGTTACTAAAGGTATGAAGATTCAGCTTAGTGCCAGCGGACGGTTTGTCATCCATCAACAAACGGAGGAATTGGGCAAACCAGTTGTTGAATGGGAATCAGAGCCCAACGGCATTACGCTTCGATACTATAAAGGGCATCCACTTGGGAAACTTCTGATCGCAATCGACAATCTTAAGCAAACTGGACTAACGGGTTTAGTTTCTTATGCAGCCATAGGTTCTGGTGGAGAAATAGAGATTCCTTATGATGGAGTACTTTATCTACGGGTAAATGATTCCCCAGCTGAACTGCAGGACAATCGCGGTGAGGTAGCAGTTAAAATGTCGTTAATAAGCGAGAACTAATAATTTGGGTGCTAGTCTGATTGACGATTGTAGCTAACAGTTTAACAATTTGATAAAGCATTGGCCTCTAGAGGTTTCAGAGAACACCAACAAAAGATTCAGTTAAATAAAAATGAGTATATTACAGTCACAAGATCCCGCCATCTTTGCATCGATTCAATCAGAAGAGGTGCGTCAACGATCAGGCTTGGAATTGATTGCCAGTGAAAACTACACCAGTCGGGCCATTATGGAGGCTTGCGGGAGCGTCCTTACCAATAAGTATGCAGAAGGATATCCGGGACGTCGCTATTACGGAGGTTGTGTCCATGTAGATACGGCGGAATCTATCGCTATCGATAGGGCAAAGCAGCTGTTCGGTGCCGAAGCANTCAATGNACAACCTCACTCAGGATCTCAGGCGAACACAGCGATTTATCTTTCCTGTCTTGAACATGGTGATAAAGTGCTCGGCCTTGATCTTGCCCATGGAGGTCATCTTACGCATGGTATGCACCTGAATGTATCTGGCATCCTTTATGATTTTGTGAGCTATGGCGTGGATCCGGAAACGCACCGTTTAGATATGGATCAGGTCGCTCGGTTAGCCCGAGAACACAAGCCGAAACTGATCGTGGCAGGCGCTAGTGCCTATCCACGCGAAATACCTCACGAAAGATTTGCAGAAATCGCTGACGAAGTAGGTGCGAAATTATTTGTTGATATGGCGCACTACGCGGGACTGGTAGCCGCTGGTGTCCATCATAACCCTGTTGAGTGTGCTGATTTTGTAACCACAACGACTCATAAAACTTTGCGAGGGCCTCGTGGTGGTATGGTTCTTTGCAAGCAAGAGCACGCCAAGTCCATAAACCGCAGCGTGTTTCCCGGCTTGCAGGGTGGCCCGCTGATGCACATTATTGCTGGCAAGGCTGTTTGTTTCGGAGAAGCCCTAACCGATGATTTTAAGGCCTACGGTCAGCAGGTTGTGGATAATGCTAAAGCAATGGCAGATGCATTAATGTCTGCAGGCTTGTCACTTGTAAGTAATGGTACAGATAATCATTTGATGTTAGTCAATGTATTTGACTCACTGGGTATTGGTGGGCGTACGGCAGAAGAGATACTTGATCAGTGCGGTATTACCNCCAATAAAAACATGTTGCCATTTGATCAGCGGAAACCAAATGATCCCTCTGGTGTTCGTATTGGTACGCCGGCTCTGACCAGTAGAGGAATGGGGTGTGCTGAAATGGCAACGATAGGTAACTGGATTGCCTCTGCCTTGAAGAGTCCGGAAGACGCAGCCCTGCACCTGTCCCTCAAAAAAGATGTGGAAGCGTTATGCGAACAGTTTCCGGTCCCCGCCGATCAGTAACCAGTATTATTGTCCTTTCTTTGTCGGACAGAATTGATATTTAGTACGATATACAGTGTTCTAACGGATACTTACTGAGAGTACATTTGGGATTCCTAAAACCGTATGTCTTTGGGTCAAAAAATATGTCACAAACCAGTCGAATTCTGATCGCAGATGACAATCAGGCAAATTGCGAATTGTTAGATGCTTATTTAGCAGGCTTGGATTGCGAAGTGGATTTCGCCGTCGATGGCCAGGATACACTCGATAAAGTTAAGTCATTCAAGCCAGATCTTATTTTGTTGGATATCATGATGCCAAAACTCAATGGCTTTGAGGTGTGTCAGCAGATTAAGTCAGATTCAGAGCTAAAACGTACTATGATTCTGATGGTGACCGCTCTCAATGAGCGCGGGGATATCGAGCGAGCAGTTCAGGCAGGAACCGATGACTTCTTGTCAAAGCCCGTAAACCAAATTGAATTGGTGAAACGAGTGGAAAATATGCTTAAGCTTAAAGGAGTGACTGATGAAGTTGAACGATTGCGAAAATATATCGAAGAGATGGAACAGCAGTCGTAATCCGGACCGCTCCGCATTGTGTCCTGACGCTTCGATGAACGAAATAGACTAATTCCAATGAATCCAACCCTTAATCGTCTTATACAATGCCAAGCTAAACTGCGGAAGCTAGTTTGCTGGGGTCTATGTATGTTTACGATGATAGGGGTTATTTCTCCAGCACAGGCACAGGACGCCTTGGATGCCGGCCGAGCCCAGATTGCTGCCCTGATCGAACAACTGGGAAGCAGCGAATTTACAACCCGCGAACTTGCACAGAGCCGATTGCGGGAAATGGGGTTAATCGCGTTTGATCAATTGCACGCGGCCCAAACCGACAATGACATAGAAATTGCCAAAAGGGCGACCTACTTGATTCGTAGCCTACAGGTACAGTGGGCGTTGCGTACAGATGCTCCGGAGGTTCGCCGTCTTCTCGCGAAATATGATGAAAATAATTCGGCGGGTCGACGCAGCCTGATGGAGCAACTCGCCCGGCTGCCGGAATCCAAGGGGTTGGATGCACTAAGTCGAATGGTGCGATTTGAATCTGATGGACGACAGTCTCGGTACGCGGCATTGCAAGTCATGAAAATGCCCGTGCCGGACGAATCCGAGCAGATTGATGTATTTGCCAAACGGCTGGAGCAGTTGCACAGTCTAAGCTCTCGTACAGCTGCTCGCTGGTTGGAAGCCTATGCCAAAAGCCTGACCAACGCCGAGGCTGCGTTGCCCTTGTGGGATCAGATCACTCGCAGAGAAGAGCAGTTATTAACAACATTTCCAGGGCGTACAAGCCGATATCTGGTGCGAGATTTATTGCGACGACAATTCAGACTTCTTCGCCAACTGGAGCGTCAGGATGAGGCTGCCGTCGTGGCACGGCGAAGTGTCAATTTACTGGATGGCTCCCGTGAACAGCTGATTGAAGCCATTGATTGGTTTGCTAATGAAAAGAGCTGGATGTTTGCCGAAGTGATTGCGGATCGTTTCCCGGTGGAATTTCAGGAATATCCGGAATTGATGTACCGTTTGGCGGAAGCATATCTGGAAGGTGGTGACGAAGAAAAAGCCGATCAGCAGGCCGCGTTAGCATTAGCGATCAATCCGGAAGATCTCGACACGCATATAACCATTGCAGCTTTTCTTACCGGTCGGCAGCATCACCAATGGGCGGTCGCGGAATATCAGCAGGGAATTGAACAGGCTCCACTTGAGTCCGAGGTTGGTGTTCGAATGCGAATCCTGCTCGGTGAAATTTTTCATGATTTGAAACAGGAAAACGAAGCTCGATTGGTCTTTGAGCCGGTGGTGGAAAACCGTGAAAATGATGACCTTAAACAATCAGTTGTGCGATTCTATTCTCGCATGGAATCATTTGTGTCTCGATATTGGTATTTTAGGGCATGTGATCATGCCAGCCGTAAAGAGTGGGTTAAACAACTGGAATGTCTCGAATCCGGATTTGCAGAAGACCCAAACGACGGGGATATTCTGATTGCGATGTTTAGATATAACGAACCGGACGAAGCTTTTCGGGAGAAGACTTTGAAGGCGATCGAAACTTCGGCAGCATCTTATGAAGATGAGATTGAAGCGATTGAATTGAAAATCAAGAATACACTTGATCGTTTGGAAAAATCGCGATTGCAGTGGGATTTGGCCAGAGCGTTTAATCAGTATGCCTGGTTAGTTAGTAATACGACGGGCGACTTTCAAAAAGCTGTGGACTACAGCTTGAAGTCGCTGGAGATTCGAAACTGGGAATCGGCAAGTTATCTCGATACTCTCGGTCACTGTTACTATGCGGCCGAAGATTTCGCCAATGCCGTTAAATATCAAAAACTTGCTGTCGAGAAGGATCCGGGAAGTCTCGGGATGCGACGACAACTTAAGGTTTTTGAAGAGGCGCTCGCAAAACAACGAGTTGATCAGGGTTAACTCCGTCCTCAGTCGAGTCTTTGATATCGGTTCTTTCTAGATGTCCTTTATTAGCGGACCGTCAGTTTGCCATCTGCTTTATCCAGTTACTTTGAAGAATCAAAAACACCACTTTCCAATTTGGTGTTTTATTTACCCTGGCTCATTCTTTACGAGCTAGGCCTAGTTCTCAGCGGTGACCCTTATCGCAATCTTGCAGATGTCTGGCTTCGCAATGTTCTCCAGTGGGCCGGATTTAGTCAGTATTTTCTCCTGCCGCTATTGTCGTGCGCGGTGTTGTTGGGCTGGCATCACGTTTCAAAAAAACAGTGGAAAATTCACTGGCATTGTCTACCGGGTATGTTTCTTGAATGTATTGCCTATACGGTCGTGCTTATTGGCGTGTTTCGACTGCAGCAGGTGGTTGTAAGCGCCGTTGGTAATCTGGCCGATCGTCCGGCAGCTATGGCAGTACAAGCCGGACCTGAACTCGCAGCCAATGACCATTTACTGTTGAATATGGTAGGTGCAGGAATCTACGAAGAATTGTTCTTTCGACTTTTACTGTTGCCCGCCGTTATTTGGGCACTTCTTCGGATCGAGCTCAAAAGCTGGCTAGCGTATACTTTGGGAGTGGTGCTGGTCAGTGTTGCTTTTGCGGCTGCTCATTCTATCGGCGTGGAGCAGGATTGGTTTACTTTCGCCTTCCGGTTTCTCGTTGGTGTCATTCTTGGAGCCGTGTTTTTGAAGCGGGGATTTGGTGTCGCTGTTGGGGCCCACGTACTTTACAACATTGCCGTGGCGCTGCTTTATTAATGGTCGTCAGAGCAGCAACGAAACGATGCTTAAACGCTGAACTTAGACTGGCTCTTTATAATAGCCAGATCATCCGGGAATGTATGGAATGCTTGGACGAGCAAGCTATTCTGACGAGTTTCAAGATTGATATAACTCATTGCTCCGGTAGCCATACGTCGATTATTGTCAAAGAAATGAGCCATCCCGCGTAGCTCGCTATCCTGACTCAACTCCTGCTGAAATGCCCAGAAAATTTCATGCGGAACAATCTCCAGTTGAAAACTGGTTTGATAATCTATGCCCCGGCAGTTTATTACCTCATTACGTTCACCTGCGATCGGATGTGCGAGTAGACGTCGTCTTTGCGGCAAAGGCTGAGATTGAGCAGAAGCAACTTCAGCCATTGTTACACCATTATGCCTGAAGATAATTACGTGCCCGTCCCGAGTAATATCAACTTGAGCATCATAGCAGCCGCGTTGGATCTGACGACTCTGATAGACCTCGAAAAGTTCGGGATGAAGAGAGCGAGAAAAGAGCTGGAATGTAAGTTCCTTGACTTTCGGTCTTAATGAAAGCACACCGAGGTTCCCGTATTTGTAATCCCGTCGGCAGATAAAATTGCCGATGGAGATGTATTTTGATTTTTTTAGGTTTTTTGCCGGACGTTCAAATGTGATATTTAACGCCAATGCTCGCTTCTCTGAAGACGTCATTATAGGAATTTCGCCAAACCGCTACAAAGTATCTGATAGGAATTTCTGATCTTCGTAGCAAATATTTCAAAAGCGATATGAAACTGCTAGCAGGATGAGTCCGTTTGCTCGAGAAATTCGCGGATCACTTTATTGACGGCTAGTGGATCCTCTAGTGGTGCCATATGCCCAACATTTTCAATGGTGTGGAAAGTAGCATCAGGCATCGTGTCCGCGATGACTTTCATTTCGTCAGCAGGGCTGATGGCATCATGTTGACCACAGATCAGGAGTGTGGGGATGTTGATGTTGGGCAGCCAGGTTGTTGCATCAGGACGATTGGCAAGAGCATGTTGTGTTTCAGCAATCATTTGGGGATCACTACCGGCGATCACATCTCGTAGTTGGGCTACTCGTTCAGGGATTGCCCGAGCGGAATAATTGCTAAACAGTTTAGAGATCATACCGTCAGCTGCTAGAGCACTACCATTGGAACCCTGCTTGGTGATTCGTTCAGCCATTTGCCGCCTCCCGCGGGCAATTAGTTCGGTGTCTCCAATACTACGTGTATCACATTGAATCAACCGGCAAATGCGATCAGGATATCTCTTCCAGAATTCCCAGCCTATATAACCACCCATTGAAAGACCGCAGTAGGTAATAGGTTCGTGGATGGATAAAGAGTCCAGCAGGCCTATCAAATCACTGGCAAATTGTTGCATTGACACGTCAGCATTTCCACGCGTTGTTTGTCCAAATCCGCGGAGATCCGGAGCGATGACCTGATACTGAGTTGCCAGTACTTCAAACTGGAATCGCCACATAGAGTGGTCAAGGGGAAAGCCGTGCACTAATAGCAGAGGTTTCCCTTCACCTCGGATTTGATAAGCGATTTCAATATCTTTAACGCGAACCCGAAGCATTGACTCGCCTTCTGGTGAAAATAGCGATTCCTGTCAGAGCCAATCCAAGGCCCGAAATCCCCAATTCGATATAGCAGTAGAGCATCAAGCCGTCGTATTCATTAAGCTTGGCTTGATATTCAAGCACTTGTTGTTCTCCGAGGCCGATATCTCTTATGAGTCGCCACTGTTGAATTGCGGTTAACGGAGGCATTTGGTCGATGACGACGTTCCCGTATTGAATTTGGGCAGCTGATTCATCGGTCAGGTCTAATTGATTGGCTTGAAAAAAGTGGAAGATGAAGAGGCCGATGCCCAGAGCGATCAGTATGCTTCCTGTTGCGAACAATGCACCATGACCTTTTTCCCAGGTAAGTTCCTGCGACGACTCAAGCTCCTCTGCCAACGGCAGTTCGCGAATTTCACGCAGATTGGGAACGACGGTTTTCGCCTCACATTCCGGGCATATCAGAGTCTTTCCAGCATCGATCGTCGCAATCTTGAATTGCGATCCACATTGACAAGATAGTAGGTAGTTAGCCATGAGATTAATTGTAGGTTGATTCGTCGGTTGTGTTTAGTCGGAAGGAGCGGCGGAACCACGGGCAGCCCACCAGGGAAGGCTGATACCACCATCAACTAAGAGAGTGGCCCCGGTCATATATTCATGCTGTGGATCGCTCAAGAAGAGTATTGCATCGGCAATTTCCTGAGGGTTGCCTAAGCGTCCCATTGGAATCTTAGCCCCCGCTTTCTCCAGTGTTTCTTCGCTGGCAAATTTTCGTTCACCAGGAGTGTCAATCCAGCCAGGTTGAATCATATTGATACGAATCTTATGTTCCGCGACTTCAATCGCAGCGGTTCTGGCCATGTGCTCCAAAGCTGCCTTGGACATGTTATAGGCCATGGCTCGCGGAGCTGGAATGAATGCATGAGGTGAACTTACAAGCGTGATGATACCTCCGTCACCTTGTGTGATCATTTGCTGAGTCGCAACGCGGGTCAGGTAAAAAGCTCCCCACATGGTCACATCGACCGTGCGACGAAAACCTTCCATATCAGCCTGATAAAAAAGCTCACGATCACTATAGGCAGCGTTACTAACTGCGATATCGAGTCGGCCAAATTCACTCACGGCCCGCGCGACAAGTGATTTAACGGACTCCAAATCAGACACATTAGCCTGATGAGCAATCGCCTTTCCACCGGCCTGTTCAATCTCGTTGACGACATCTTGAGCCTGCTCGGCATGCGATCGGTAATTGACAACAACACTCGCTCTGGCTTTGCCGAAAGCGATCGCTGCAGCTCGGCCGATTCCGAGGCTCGAGCCAGTTACAACGACAACTTTGTTTGCTAAATCTATAGTCATGGAGGTGATCTTTACCCGCTTCACTGTGATTGATATTTGGTATTGAAAGTATGCCACTTATTTCCGGAAAGGCATTCTATTTCTTACGTAGAACTGCCTAACTCGGCTCACATTTCCAGCAACAAAACGGTTTTGAGTTCAGGTATTTCATGAGATACAGGGTCCCGACACCATTGGCCTTTGCACCGGCCTGTATTCTGACCTTATTCGGCCAGCCTACGGGGGCGGAGCCGTTGAATGACCGTGACCGGAAACTGAACTTATGGGTTTTCGGTCGGCTTGATCGTGTTATGAGGATTCTCAGGAATCCTCCGACTTTGAGACTAGACCCTCCATATGACGTAGTTAAAATTAACGACATGACGGTGGCTCAGGTAAACCAATCTGGAGGGTAATTGAGCCAAACAGTGAGATATTCGCTCTGTACGGACAAGATGAAAGAACAGAGATCGAAGCTGTTTCACTGAAACCACAAGGCGGCCTTTCCGGCTTGTGGGGTCTCAGGACGAGTTAAACCGTTCGCCAATCCTGACCATAGTTCAGGCTTAGTGAATGTTTAACCTGACCGGATTAGTAAGCTAATCGGGCTGCACGTTTTGTTACGAGCCAGCTTTGAATTCAAGTGGATCTAATTTTGTTGAAATGTTCTGCAGGAATAACCGTCTGGTCGAACTGATGGTA
Organism: Planctomycetaceae bacterium; assembly: GCA_002717145.1. GTDB lineage: Bacteria > Planctomycetota > Planctomycetia > Pirellulales > Pirellulaceae > UBA721. Next base: position 68,310 of record PBCP01000040.1, read on the forward strand.
ACATTGCATCAAGTTCAACAATGAGCCGACGGCGAAATGCCGATGCCAAGTTGGACTTTGTAGCAGTCAGCTCGTAAGCTGGTACAGTCGGCACAAGAGTTTGAGCTTGTGAGAGCTCGTGACTCAGTTGGATGTCGTTCAACGTTGTAGTAAACGGAAGTTCTACAATAACGACGTGGTGTGATTGGACTATCGTTCAGCCCGCCACCTAACAACCGATGGTGAATGGCCTCTGAGGGTCATTGGTCAAATCCGAGAAAAACTAGACAACACAAGAGTAACGTATGAGCATATACGATCCACTTCTTGATGACTTTGAAGAAGATAGTGAAGTAACTGTTTCCAGTGGGTTCGAAAAGAACACGGGCGCATCCGGTGAGGACGGTCAGAAGTCAAAGGCCGCTAAAGCGAAAGAGGATAGCGATGCTGACAAAGAACCGGATGATGAAGAACTTGCCGAGATAGATGAGCAGGAATCCTGGTCCGATGACCCGGTTCGAATGTATCTGACGCAGATGGGTGAAATCCCATTACTAACCCGAGTTGAAGAAATTCGACTTGCCAAGCGAATCGAAGACACTCGTCGCGCTTTCCGTGCAAAGCTGCTGGAATCCGATTATGTCTTTCAGATGGCTTTTAAGATTCTTCGCCGTGTGCATCTTGGTGAACTGCCATTTGACAGGACGGTTCAGGTTTCTGTAACCGACCGGCTTGAAAAAGAACAAATTATGGGCCGCATGCCCGGCAATCTCGATGTTGTTGAAACTTTGTTGCGACTTAATAAGCGTGATTTCCGAGTGGCAATCAGCAAGTCATTTTCAAAGGCCGATCGTCGCGAAGCCTGGAAGAATCTGGGACGTCGCCGTCGCCGGTGTGTACGCCTCGTGGAAGAACTCGGTTTGCGTACTCAGCGAATTGAACCCATGATCAACACACTCAATGATTTCAGTGAGTGTATTGACAAACTGCTTGAAGATATTGCGGAGGCTAAAGAGAGCAAAGACCACCAGCGAAAGCGGGATCTCCTGTCGCAGTATCGCAATATTATGCTGGCGATTCAGGAGACTCCTACTAGTCTTCGAAATCGAGTGAGATATCTGAACACGGTTTATGCCGAGTACCAGCAGGCAAAACGAGAGTTGTCCGAAGGGAACCTGCGGTTAGTCGTCTCGATTGCCAAGAAATATCGTAATCGCGGGTTAAGTTTTCTGGATTTGATTCAGGAAGGCAATGCAGGCTTAATGCGAGCCGTGGACAAGTTTGAATATCGCCGAGGGTTTAAATTCTGTACTTATGCGACCTG
>PBCP01000041.1 GCA_002717145.1 Planctomycetaceae bacterium
GCTGCCGGAGTAGCTGGTTCGTCAGCTGGTGCTGCTGCACCGTCAACGGTAATTAGGATAGCTCCAATATTTACGGTTTGTCCAGGTTCGACAGCGATGCTCGCCACTGTTCCTGCAACCGTAGACGGGACAGGGACTGATGCTTTATCGGTCTCAACCTCGACGATGTCGTCACCTTCGGCTACGGTGTCACCAACGCTAACGAAAACTTCCAGGATGTCTCCGGACTCGATTCCGTCGCCAAGTTCAGGGAGTGTTATTTCAGTTGTCATATTTTGTGGTAATTCTGTAGTAGGCTTCTAAGGATAAGAAGATTGTTGTTTAGTTAAGCGTAAAGCGGGCTGACTTTGTCGGGATTGATTTCAAGTTCTTTAACCGCTTCAGCCAGTTTACTCTGATCAAACTGTCCGGTTTTGGCCAAACGAGTTAGAGCTGCCAGAGCGATGTGCTTTCCATCTACTTCGAAATGATCTCGTAGTGTTTCACGGGTTTCACTTCGTCCCATGCCATCGGTGCCAAGTACAAAATAGTCGCCGGGGATCCATGGGGTCAGTTGTTCTCCGACAGCTCGCACGTAATCTGAAGAGGAAATAAATGGTCCTTCTTCTTTCTCTAATGTCTTTTCGAGGTAGGAAACTTTGGGTTTCTCATCAGGGTGAAGGCGATTCCAGCGTTCACATTCCTGAGCTTCCCGTCGTAGTTGAGTGTAACTGGTGACACTCCAGACCTTACTTCCAATGCCGAATTTCTCGCTGAGAAGCTGTTGGGCATCGTTGGCAGATCGAAGGATCGCTCCGCTACCAAATAGTTGCACATTCGGTTTTCCTTTGTCANCCTTAACGGCATCGAAGCTGTACATCCCTTTAACGATGCCTTCTTCCACTCCTTCAGGCATTGCCGGCATAACGTAGTTTTCGTTTTCAGCTGTGATGTAGTAGATCGCTGTTTCGTCTTCCTGGTATAGTTTTTTCATGCCATCGAGGACGATAACAGCTGTTTCATAAGCGTAGGCTGGATCATAAGAACGAACGGTCGGAAAAGCGATTGTATTCAGCAGACTGTGTCCATCCTGATGCTGTAAACCTTCGCCGTTGAGCGTGGTTCGTCCAGCGGTACCGCCGATCATAAAGCCTTTGACGCGAGTGTCTGCCGCGGCCCAAATGAGGTCCCCAATCCGCTGCAGGCCAAACATGCTGTAGTAGATAAAGAATGGAATCATATTGATACCATGTTGGGCATAAGAGTTACCAGCAGCAATAAAGGAAGACATACTACCCGCCTCGGTAATACCTTCCTCCAGGATCTGTCCGTCTCTTGCTTCTTTATAATACAGTAACAGTTCTGAATCGACCGGTTCATATAGCTGGCCGGCGTGGGCATAGATTCCAACCTGACGGAACATCCCTTCCATNCCAAAGGTACGAGCCTCATCCGGAACGATCGGTACGATGTACTTCCCAATTTGCTTATCACGACAAAGCTTAGTCAGCAATCTAACAAAGCCCATGGTGGTCGACATTTCCTTGCCTTTACTATCGCCCAACATGTCGTTGTAATCTTCAAGCGATGGAATGTAGTCCATCTTTGGAGCTTCTTTAGGACGGGCTGGAATAGGTCCTCCCAAGGCATCCCGGCGTTCGGCCAGATAATTCAATTCGATGCTTCCATCGGCCGGTTTGTAAAACGGAGCGTTGGCGACATCTTCGTCCGAGATTNGAATTCCAAACCGACTGCGGAATTCAAGTAATTCCTGCTCATTAAGCTTCTTTTGATTATGAGCAACGTTTCGGCCTTCGCCTGCTTCACCTAAACCATATCCCTTGACTGTTTTTGCAAGAATCACCGTCGGTTTATCGGTGCTTTCCATCGCTGCTTTATACGCCGCATAGACTTTCTTCGGATCATGCCCACCTCGGTTGAGCGATTCGAGTTGATCATCGGAGTAATTACTTACCAGTTCGAGAAGTTCCGGGTATTTCCCAAAGAAGTGCTCACGGATGTATGAGCCTGGCATCCCGGTATATTTTTGGTACTGACCGTCAACGACTTCATTCATTCGTTTCGCGAGNAGTCCGGTTTTATCCTTGGCCAGCAGATCATCCCAGTCACTACCCCAAATGACTTTAAGGACATTCCAGCCAGCACCGCGGAAGGCGGCTTCCNATTCTTGAATAATCTTACNANTACCACGAACAGGACCGTCGAGACGTTGCAGGTTACAGTTAATCACCCAGACAAGGTTATTGAGTTTCTCACGTGACGCTAGCGTAATTGCTCCTAGTGTTTCTGGCTCATCGGTTTCCCCGTCACCCAAAAATGCCCATACTTTGGTGTTGGAGGTGTCTTTAATCCCACGGTCGCGCAGGTACTCGTTAAAACGAGCCTGGTAGATGGACATGATGGGACCGAGCCCCATAGAGACCGTTGGGAATTCCCAGAATTCTTCCATTAACCACGGATGTGGATAAGAAGAAAGCCCCTGAACGTCGCGTAGTTCACGACGGAAGTGCTCTAAATTATCTTCCTGCAGACGTCCTTCGAGAAAAGCCCGTGAGTAGATTCCGGGTGAGGCGTGACCCTGGAAATACACCTGGTCCCCATCGTAGCCGGATTCGCCTCGTCCCTTAAAGAAATGATTGAAGGCTACTTCGTATAGCGTGGCTGCTGAAGCAAATGTTGATATATGACCACCAACTCCAGGGAACTTCTTGTTGGCNTGTTGAACCATGGCCATGGCATTCCAGCGAATAATACTCTTGATGCGACGTTCTATCTCGCGGTTACCCGGATAGGCTGGCTGCTGATCTGGAGGAATAGTGTTGATATATGGCGTATTGGAAGCGATTGGCAGATCCACGCCGTTGCGGCGGGCGGTGCTATCGAGAACATTCAACAAGTAATGAACTCGTTCAGGTCCGGCTGATTGCAGTACGTATTCGAGTGAATCAACCCATTCCTGAGTTTCGGCGGGGTTAGAATCGACCTGACTGGTCACGGCAGGCTCTTCAGAAGCTTGGGAAGCTGTCTTCGCTTCGGACATTCGACAATACCTTACACGTTTTATTGGATGGTGAGCCAGCTTGACGTGGACTCACACTGAATTCAAAAAACCTCTTATACCAGTGGGAAGATGTGCCGCTGATATTCAATTATCATACCCTCTTTACCGTAGTTTTGTTTAGAGGGGATTTGGTATATCGACCGGTCAGGGTAGGGAAAATAGTGAAAAGAAACAAACAATCCGACAATTGCAGAGGATTCAAGCGGCAATTGCTTGTTGTTCAGATAGATATCCCTTGTTTAGACCCTACTTTTTTCGAGGTTTATACATCTCAACGGCTGTGCCATAGAAGACCTCGCCGGCATTCATGACGGTTTCACTAAGCGTTGGATGAGGGTGAATTGATTCGGTAATATCTTCCACTTCACAACCCATTTCGATCGCCAGAACAGCCTCGGCAATTAATTCTCCGGCTCCGGGACCCACCATTCCGCACCCCAGTACGCGGCTGGTAGCCGGGTCGACCAAAAGCTTGGTGAGACCTTCTGTGCGGCCCAGTGCCTGCGCACGCCCACTGGCGGCCCAGGGATAACTGGCAACTTCGTAAGGTATTTTATTTGCTTTGGCATCGTTTTCAGTAAGGCCGGCCCAGGCGATTTCCGGGTCGGTAAACATCACAGCCGGAATACATTTGTGGTCCCATACTTCGTTGTGACCGGCAATGTTGGCCACAGCGATTTTAGCTTCGTGAGTTGCTTTATGAGCGAGCATCGGGTCACCGGCGATATCCCCAATCGCATAGATATTGGGATCGGCGGTGAGTTGTCGGGCGTCGCATTCAACGAATCCGCGATCCGTTACTTTCACCTGTGTGTTTTCCAGCCCTAAATTTGCTGAATTGGGACGACGACCGACGGAGACAAGTACCCGATCGTAGCGGCGAGTGTCATAAAGCGCCGGGCCTTCGAAAGTAACTTCCACCTGATCATCGGTCACCGTTAGCGATCCAACTTTCGTGTTGGTGTAGATGCGTTCCCCAAAAAGTTCGTCTAATTTTTTACGCAATGGCTTGATGATATCGCGGTCCGCCATTGGTACTAGACCATCGGCAAATTCGACAACGGAAACTTCTGTACCCAGATTGGCATAGACAGTCCCCATTTCCAGCCCGATGTAACCACCACCGATGACGAGCAGTGACTTAGGAATGTCCACCAACGCTAGCGCTCCGGTGGAGTCCATCACACGATCCGAATCTAATTGCCACGGTCCGGGCATCGCGGGTGACGATCCAGTCGCCAGGATACACTTGTCAAAAGTAAGTTTTCCATCTTCTGGGATGGAGTCGTCCTCCCCTTCGAGCAGCAGTGTAGTCGAATTTTCAAATGTTCCTCTCGCCGTAATCACGTTGACTTTTCGACGTTTAGCAAGTTGCCCAAGGCCTCCGGAGAGTGTCGAGATAACTTTGTCTTTACGGGCGCGCACTTTATCGATATCAATCGCAGGCTCGCTATAGGATACACCCCAGTCACTGGTCAATTCTTCTACTTCACTCATCACATTTGCAACGTGAAGGAGTGCTTTTGAAGGAATGCAACCTCGTAGTAAACAGGTCCCCCCTAAGCGGGATTCCAATTCCACGAGCGTAACATCGAGTCCCTGATCGGCCGCCATAAATGCAGCCGCATAACCGCCAGGACCCCCACCGAGTACAACAACCGGAGCGTGCATAGAATTCCTACCGAGACATAAATTCGACAACCGTGTTACCGTCTACCGGTAAGCTGATGTCAGAAGCACCTGGGTTACCCTGTACAGTGATTCGCAGTGTTTCAGTGTCTGAAGCAAGCCAGTCACAAGGTTCGCCTGTGGCAAGGCTGGACACTCCTTGATACATCTTCAGCAGGTTATTTCGGCGACGAACTGTGATCACGTCACCAGGTCGAACCTGATAGGAAGGTTTATTGGTTCGAACACCATTGACCAGGAAATGACCGTGAACCACGCCCTGACGAGCCTGTGGACGAGTTAATGCCAAACCTGCTCGGCGAACGACATTATCCAGACGACGTTCACAGTGAAGTAGTAACAACTCGCCGGTATTGCCTTTCTTGCGTGTTACGTTGTTGAAGTAACGACGAAGCTGACGCTCACCGATTCCATAGTAGTGCTTGATTTTTTGCTTTTCCTGCAAACCTTGACCGTAGTTCGAAGGTCGGCGTGGGCGAGTATGCATCCCCGGAGGTGAGGGACGACGATCAAAAGCGCGGGCTGCACCAGCGTCTTCATAAACGAGTGTACCGAGTCGCCGGTTAACTCGAGCTTTTGCACCTGTATAGCGTGCCATAACGATGTCTCCTATTGGGTTAGTTCAGAAATCCGAGCTTACACAGCTCCGTTTCTGACTGGGCGGCCGACGCATCGTCTGTCTGTTTAATGCCGCCCATGGAGGTAATTCAATTAAGTTGTAAACAACTATAATGAGCCTATTATTGCACATCCTCAAGGGGGAATCCCGAAAACAACTGAATTAGTGGTGATTTCCCACTTTTGCTTCCCAGTNGTTGGAAAGGCAAAGATCGGGTTCTAAAGTCGGGTTCTAAAGGTTCCGCGGTCCGCCATACCCAACTCCAAGGAAATCTAATTCTGGCTATGTTCTGCCCAAGCAGTCTTTCAGATTGCATGTTTATTTGTGATAATCAGAAGAAGCTGAATACCGGTTCTTGGTAGTCAGCTCATCCCACCCCGAATGATTCGTCCCAAACCGTCCGTGAATTGTTCTTTAACCCGTCCTTCCAATCGTTAGTACCTCTGCCGCCGGCACTTGCCAAGCGGTAGATGGTCTTCACTGAAACCATGAAAAAGTACTTGCCGTTTATCGTCGTTCTGGTGTCTGTTGCGTTCAAGCAATCAGCTTTAAGAGCTCAGGACTTACTTCCGCCTGAGACGACCATTCAAGAGGNTGTTGATCATTACATACAGGCTGAACAGGCTACAGGAAAAATCGTACCTGCTGCTCAAGTGGATGATTACATCCTGCTTCGTCGCACCATGCTAGATCTCGTCGGTCGCATTCCAACGGTAGCTGAAGTGGAGTCTTACGTTGCTGACGAAGATCCGGAAAAGCGTGTCAAACTAGTCGACCGACTAATGCAGCAACCCGAGTTTGTTGCACAGCTTGCGTATGACCTCAACAATATTCTAGCTCCAGCAGGTAAAAATGACTTGGAATTGTATCTGGTGGATGCGTTGGAAGGTAATAAAGGTTGGGACACCATCTTCACCGATATGATTTACGGTAACTACCAGGAAGAGATGGCAAAACAGGCCATGCAGTTTGTCAATCTGCGGATCAATGATCTGGATAATCTGACAAATGCCACCAGTGCCTTGTTTTTTGGAGTGAACATCAGCTGTGCTAAATGTCATGATCACCCGCTTGTTTCTGAATGGACTCAGGCTCACTTCTACGGGATGAAATCGTTTTTTAATCGATCATTCTCGAATGGCGATTTTGTGGCGGAAAGGGCTTATGGGGAGATTAAGTATGCCACAACCAGCGGGGAACAGCTTGACGCTAAATTGATGTTTCTTACCGGCAGCGTGATCGAGGAACCGGAACCGGTTGTATTAGATGACGAAGCGAAAAAGAAAGAGAAAGCGGACTTCGAGCAATTGAAAAAAGACAAGAAGCCGGCACCGGCTCCTGATTTTAGTCGCCGTGCTCAGTTGATAGAAATCGCATTACGTGACAACGACCGGGATTATTTTGCCAAAAATCTGGTCAATCGTATGTGGAATCGAATTTATGGCCATGGAATTGTGATGCCACTGGATCAAATGCATCCGGAAAATCCCCCGAGTCATCCGGACTTACTGGATTGGCTCGCTCGTGACACCTACACGAACGGTTACGATCTGCGCCGGCTTGTACGTGGTCTTGTTCTTGCTGACACCTATAGTCAAAGCAGTACTTACGATGGTGAAAAAAGACCGGCAAAATTTTGGTTCGCCTCGGCCAATGTGAAACCGATGTCACCTCGACAATATGCTGCTGCTTTGGCACTGGCTTCTAGGAACCCAGCACATTTTGAGGACCCCAATGAAGCGGTCGGTAGAATCCAAAGTGAAGTCAAGGCCCATCGAGGTTGGGAGAATAAATTTGTTGTGCCTGGAGAGAGATTTCAGGTGAGCGTTGACGAGGCATTACTGTTTAGCAATGCGGATGAATTTAAAGATAAAACGAAGGTAGCCAATGATCGTTTAGGTGGGGAGTTGGCCGCCATCGAATCTAATGAAGAATTGGTACAACGAGCCATAAAAACTGTGTATTCACGTCCAGCAACCACGGAAGAACTAGAGGCCATTTCGGCTTATATCGAAGCCCGCAGCGATCGCCGCGAAGAAGCGATTTCGCAGATTGTATGGGCTTTGCTGACTAGTAGTGAATTACGCTTTAACCACTAACGGATTTGGGCGAGTCCTGAAGGTTTTCAGCCGAAAACAGAGCCGATAGTTATAATAAAGAATTGATAGAGTGGGATTGTTCTTCTGCTCGATGACATAGATGAAAAACTGGAGTGATTATGTCTATGAATCCTGACCNCCGACGATTCCTGGGGGGAGCGGCTGCTGCTGGTGTAGCTGCGAGTTCCATGAACCTGGATATTTTGAAAGCGGAATCGCTTTCCAATGAGCTCAAAAAGAGTGGTAAACGCGTGCTGTTGTTGTGGCTTGCCGGAGGAGCGAGTCAGTTGGAAACCTGGGACCCTAAACCAGGGCGTTTGACCGGAGGCCCTTATCAGGCAATTCAAACCAGCTTGCCAGGTGTCCAAATTTCTGAGTTGATGCCGAAGATGGCGACACGGCTTCACAACACTGCGATCATTCGCTCGTTGAATACACAAATCGGCGACCACGGTGGTGGTGCCCGTTTAATGCATTTAGGAAGGCGGGATGAGCCCAATCTGAAGTATCCAGACATGGGCAGTGTTCTTGCTCGTGAACTTGGGCGCCCCGATTTGCAAGTTCCAGATTATGTTTCGTTTTATACGGCCACCGAGGGACGTGGAAATGCTGTTGGGCAGCCCGGATTTCTTGGTNNTCGTTATGCCCCTATGTTTCTAACGACAGATAACAAGCCAGCAAACCTGAGTCGTTTGGAAGATATCACCGATTTGGACCACAAAGAACGTGCTGATTTACGCCAGTTGCTAAGCAATCGATTTGCCAAAGGGCGAGTTTCAGAATCGTTAGGAAGTCACAACGTGGCGTATGGTCGTGTACGTGGTCTGATGAGCAGCGAGAAATTGTTCGATTTGTCTGACGAGCCGCAACAGGTGAAAGACCGGTACGGTAAGAGCCTATTTGCTCAGCAGGCGCTTGTGGCGAGACGATTGATTGAAGCGGGCACACCGTTTGTGAAGGTAGCTCGAGCATGGTGGGATAGCCACGGTCAAAACTTTGAGACTCATCTGGAACTGGTCACAGAACTTGACCACGTTATGTCAACACTGCTTGATGATCTTGAAGAACGCGGGCTTCTTGAAGATACACTGGTCGTAACACTCGCGGAATTCGGTCGTACTCCGACTATCAATGCGAGCTTAGGGCGTGACCACTTTGCCAGAGCCTGGAGCGCTTCCCTGACCGGTTGTGGTATTAAGGGGGGAACTGTCTACGGAGCAACCGATGAGGATGGACAACACGTGAAAGACAATGAAATCGGAGCAGCTGAAATGTTTGCAACAATCTACAAAGCTGTCGGTATTGACCCTCACCATGAATACTTCGTTGGCTCGCGTCCTATTCCTTTGGTAGATCCGGGCACGCATGCTGTCGAAGAAGTGTTGGCTTAATGTAGTCTCTGTCCGACGTCGATTTCAATAATAATTCCATTTCCAAACAGGTTCCAATTCATATGTTTCAGGCAGAACCCAATAACTTTCGAGAACTTCGTACAACCTCTCGCCCTGATATTATCCTACGCATGTCTCACAATGAAGACACGGGAGAGGTTTTCGTTGGTAGTTCTGATGCCAAAGTCTATCAGGTAAATCCAGGTGTCGAGAATCCCGAATTTATACCATTGGAAGGACATACCAGTTATGTCATGGGACTAGTGGATACCGGAAAATATGTTGTTTCAGGTAGTTATGATAAGAGTCTGATTTGGTGGAACAAAGAGACGAAAGAACGGGTCCGACAGATTGAACTGGCTCATGATCGTTGGATCCGAAATTTAGCGATCACCCCGGATAAGAAATATGTTCTGAGTGTGGCCGATGATATGGCCTGCAAGATTTGGGATGCAGAATCCGGAGAATTGGTTCGTATATTGGATTCGCATATCAAGATTACGGAACAAGGTTTTCCCAATATGCTCTACGCGGTGGCTGTGTCTCCAGACGGTAAGTTAGTCGCCACCGTGGACCGAATCGCCAAAATCAAAATCTGGGATTTCAATACGGGCGAAGAGTTGAATGAATTGGAAGCACCGAAGTGTTACACTTGGGACCCCAAGGCTCGAATCCATGCAATAGGTGGAATTCGGAGTGTGACCTTTTCACCAGACAGCTCACAGGTCGCTGTTGGCGGTATTGGTCAAATTGGGAATGTGGATCATCTCGGCGCAGCCGGTCGGGTTGAACTGTTCGACGTGTCCTCCGGTGAAAAAATTCACATGTTTGAAGGGGATGATAAGCATAAAGGGTTGGTCGAGCAGATTATTTTCCATCCATCAGGTAAATGGATGATGGCCGTTGGTGGAGATCACAACGGATGGATTCAGTTTATGGATTTGGAGAAGAAAGAAGTCATCAAACAGGTAAAAGCTCCGATGCATATTCATCAGATGGTGCTCGCTGATGATTTCAAAATGGCATTTGGCGCTGGCCATAACCGTCTGGCCGTCTGGACCTTTGAACCAGAAGCGGCAGTCGAAGAAAAAGCTGAAGTGAGTGGAGAAGAAACAACCGGGTAAGCCTGCTTCTTCTCAATCCACACGCCACGATTCCGTGGCAGCTTCGATTCCGGTCGCACCCTGCGGCCTATCCTCTTCCTACGTATAGTTGTTGGTGAGGAAGAACAACGGCATCGAGAATTTCGACGTGTTGTGGAAGTGTTGCCATGAGTAGTGCGACTTCAGCTAATTCATGCACACTCATCATCGGTTCCTGATCTTCGACCGCTTCGCTGGCCTGTCGGCGTTCCGTAGCGATATTTCCAGGATGTAAACCACAGCACGTTATATTAAATTCGCGGCCTTCTAAAGCCGTAACATGCGTCAGCCCCTGAATTCCGAATTTGGATGTTGAATAGGGAGCTGAACCGGGACGCACGCGAGTCGCTGAAATGGACCCGACATTAATAATGCGTCCGTTATTCTGAGGCTTCATGATTTGCATGGCGAGTTTAGTACACATAAACGGGCCGCGCAAATTTGTATTGATGACATGATCCCAGTCTGAAAGAGAAAGTTGATCGATCGGGCCTCCATTGAACGCNCCGGCATTATTTACCAACAGATCCATNTAGTCGAAGTTTGCTTTGAACTTTTCAAACATCGCATCAACACTGTCGCTACATCCGACATCGCCGGCATGAGTAACAATCTTCAAATCGTGTTCGGCAACTTCCTGAGCTTCGGCAACCATTCGATCAAGATCATCCTGATTACGTGATGAGATGAGCAGGTCACAGCCTTCCTTTACAAAGGCCAATACTATTCCTCTACCGATCCCCTTACTGCCACCCGTAATTAGTGCTGTTTTTCCAGAAAGTTTGCCCATCGTGATTTGTCTCGTTATTGAAGCGTGAGTAATTAGTTTTGTTAACATGAATCTAACTTATTGTTAGGCAGTTGAATACAATCGCCTGACACTTATGCGACACGTTTTTTGGCGGCATAACCAGTATATTCCCAACAACCGTCAGAGGTTCTTCATTAATAACTCGACAGTTTTCTATTGCGGTGCCATAATATCCTGACTACCCACGACGTGTTTTTCTGTCGTGCTTTTCTTTCATATATTCAGTTTTCCATTCAGGATTTTGCACATGCGATCAATTGCCTGCATCTTTTCCTTGCTTGCGATCTTTGCCATTGGCTGTGGCGATGACAGTGGAAGTTCTTCTTCATCCTCGTCCTCTGGTGAAGTAGCTTCTAATTCCGGTTCGGCTGGTAACACTGGTGGTAATAGTGGTGGTGCTTCGGCTGGTGGCGGTATGGGCGACATGAGTGAAATGATGGGTGGCATGGGCGACCCTGGCGAAGGTGGCGGCGGCATGATGGGCGGCATGGGCGGCGATATGTCAGAAATGATGGGNGGCATGGNNGANGGCATGGGAGAAGGTGGCGANGGCNNGTATGGGCGGCGATATGTCAGAAATGATGGGTGGCACCGAAGGNATGGATGGCATGGCCGGTATGGGCGGNGATATGTCAGAAATGATGGGTGGCANNGANGGTATGGATGGCATGGCCGGTATGGGCGGTGATATGTCAGAAATGATGGGTGGCATGGACGGCATGGACGGCATGGCCGGTATGGGTGGCGATATGTCAGAAATGATGGGCGGCATGGATGGCATGGCCGGTATGGGCGGCGATATGTCAGAAATGATGGGCGGCATGGGTGGCATGGGTGGAGGCCAGGGGCCTGCTCCAAAGACGTTGGCTGAAATGGCGAATGCTTCCTACAGTCAAGGTAAAGACAAACAAGCGATTGATTTGATTTATGCGGCTGCAATTGCAGATGAAACTCCGGATAACATCCTCGCACGTTTCCAATGGATCCCCGGTGCAAAACGCCCGGGACTGGCCGTGCGTTTCGGCTTAGCGGTTAATGTTAAAACCACTCCCCGCGACTACAACGGTGATGCAAAACCGATCGGAACCGAACAGAACCTGACCTCTAGTCGAAGTGGTGGCAACGGCAATCAGGGATTCGGCGGTGGCCCCGGAGGCCCTCCAGGTATGGGCGGTATGGAAGGCATGGGAGATATGTCTGGCATGGGCGGCATGGGCATGATGGGAGGCCAGGGGGGTGGTGGAATTCCTGAAGAACTCAAAAAGTATACCGGCGATCTCGGTGAAGAGATTGCAAAGGCGTTGAAAAGCCGCGTTACTCAGGGGTATTTTGGAACAATACTTCAGGTGGCTGCCTCGAAATCACCTCAGTCCGGCTCAGAAGGAGGAATGGGTGGTGGCATGGGCGATATGGCCGGCATGGGAGGCGGCATGGGCATGGGACCTGGGGGTATGGGTGACATGAGTGGCATGGGTGGCATGGGACCAGGGATGGGCGGCGGCTCTGCCGGTATTGCTCCAGGAATTGTAATGCTTGGTGAAGGTACGATCGATCAGATTCTTGAAACTGCCATTGAAGAAGATCTTGATGCCATCATCTTTTTCGATGTTTCAGTTGCGGTGATTCCGAAAAATGGTCTGGTTCGTAACACGACCTACATGAGCCTTTATGATGTTAGTTCAGGGAGACAATTAAAAAAGACGGTACCACTGGTGAACATCATGTTGCAAACTGAACGAAAGCGAGCCAAAGATCAGAAGAAACCAGATCCATTGGTTGAAAAAGTTTCAGACTTTTTGAAGACTGTCGATATGAATTACAAAATGGCAAAAATGCCTCAGAACTTGACTCCTGCTGTCGTCCAGCAACACCGCCTCATTCCACTTGTTAATAGCAAGACGATTAGCCCACTCAAAGCTCTGGCCGAAGTTGCCTTTTACCATAAATATGGTTTGTGCCCCGAAGAGCATCGTAAAATCGCATACGATACGATTATCGGTCCTCAAATGTCGTCGCAACTGATTGCAGGCAGTTTCCAACAACGGCTATCTACTGTAGACGTATTTTTGGATATTGAAACTTCTAAAGTATTGGGCAAACCGGCTCAGTCAGAAAATGCCGGTGCTGGTAGCCCATTTGGTGATGGTGAAGGATTGCCCGGAGCTGGCGCTGGAACTGGTAATCCGGCAGGAAATGGCTCCAACAACGGATTTCCGGGAGCCGGTCCAGGTAATAGTCCAATGGGCGATCCCGGCAATGCTGGAAACGCTGGTTTTCCTGGAGCAGACCCGGAAGGTAACGGAGCGTTTCCTGATGCAAGTCCCATGGGGATCCAGGAGCAAACCCAGGCGCCTTTCCCGGGATAATGTAATTCAGGAGCTAGGTGGTTCTTTTCACGCTTCAATCGAATAGCGAGCTTCTATTGCCCTCGTTACCTGCGGATATGTTTGGTCACAAAATAAGCGGCTGGTATCAGGATAAACAATGGTATCCAGGCGGCAAGTGTTGGTGTGATTGCATAGCCACTACCGCCGATCGCATGACAGGTAAAGACGATCCCGTAAAAGCAGACTAAGGCGAAGACACAACTGATGATCGAGACGATTACGTTTTGATTACGTCCTGAAAGGACAAAGGGAAGTCCCAGAAGCAGAAGAGTCAAATCAAGTACGGGCTGTACCATGCGAGCATGTAATTGCACACGCAAATGAGCTCCATAGTCTAAGCTCTCATTCTTCAGCATTTCTACAAGGTCTCTTGTGGAGCTGTATTTATAGTGGTTGTTTTCCGCAACCAGTAATTCCAGCGGCACTTCGCTGCTCAAAAACAGATCCTTAGCATCGAGATTGGGTAAGTCCGCGGAAGTATAGATCACTACCTTCTCATTTAATCTTGCCGATTGAAAACTGGTTAACTCGGCTGGCACTTGAACGTTGACGAGTCGAAAGCCGGCTGGTTGATGCGGCGAATCTGCTGTTTGGGGCTCGTAGATTGCTCTTTCGGCTTCAATGATTCTTGGAAACTGGCCAATGGGCTGGTGCAGATGTAAACGCGGATTGACGATTGTACGGTCTGACATCACCGCATACTGCCCGCCGATAAGTATATCTGTACGATGGTCAAATTTTGCTCGGATTGGTACTTTCTCTTCTCCGTTCCAGTTTTGTGCAGAACGACTCAGTGCCTCCTGATATTGGGGTAGCATTATTTCGCGGTTTACGGCGCCGACTAGTGCTAACAAAGTGGCCATGACGATGATCGGTTTTGCTATTTGCCCAGGAGATGCTCCCATCGAATGCAAAGCAATCAACTCGTGCTTGTTTTGCATGCCAACGATTGTGCCGAGAGCTGCCAGTAAAATGACAGCCGAATTGATGGTATTGAATAAGGAAAAGCTACGAATGCCGTAGTATTTAATTAGTGTCTCAAGCAGACTGATATCGTCAGGTGTTGCATTACTGAGTCGATCCAGATTGGTCACCATATCGATAATGAAGTACATGCAAAATAATGCTACCAGAATGATCACATAGATTTTGATGAACAGTTTGACCGTGTATCTGGCAAGCAGCGTCATGGCTTTCGTCCGCTTCGGCTATTACTAAGCAGTTTATTGCCAGGCCTTGATTTGCTCCGACAAAATACGCACTCCCTGCTCAATCCTCTCCGCAGACTGTACACCAAAAGTCAATCTGATGGTACTGTGATTTGCCAGTTCACCTTCCGAGGCAAAGCAGTAGGCGCCAGGAACGTAGATCACGCCCGCATCGACGGCATTTTTAAGAAACTGGCCATCCATACCCGTATCGATATGTTGAGGTAGGGTTAGCCAGACACATAACCCCCCATTGGTTTCGTGCCAATGACAGTTCTCAACATCACTTAGGTTGGCTGTAAGTGTCTGCAACATGGCATTTCGCCGCTCATTGTAGACTGACCGAAGTTTCTCAACATGCTCCAGCCACTGCTGATTTCGGAGAACTGTCGCCATGATACGCTGAGCTAATAACGGAGCACCAAAATCGACGTTGCTCTTTTGGTCTCCCAAAGGACCGACTAGTTCGGTAGGGATAAATCCCCATCCAACCCTAATTCCCGGCGAAAAGGATTTGGAGAATGTACCGGCAACAATGGTGTGTTCGAGGCTTGGATCCCAATGATGGATACTTGGAGTGTCGTCTCCCTGGTAACGGAGCATACGGTAAGCTTCATCAGAGATTACATAGATTTTTTGTTCGCGGGACCACCGTCGGGCAATGTCCAGAATTTGCTTACCTCGATAGGCAGGTAACGTTGTTCCACCTGGATTGTCGAAATAGGGGACAGTGTAAATCGCTTTGACTTTAGATAATCTTCCATTGTTATCTAATTGTTGTAAAGCGGCTTCTAAGGCCTCGGGGACGATGCCTTGTTCGTCAGTTGCCACTCCGTACGTTTGGCCACCGATGTTTTTCACGGCTCCGATAAACACAAAATACGAAGGTGAGGCACACAGCACGATATCGCCGGGGTCGAGGATGGTATCCGCCAGGAGAAACAGTAGTTGATTACTTCCCGGCGTGATAAACACTTGATCAAGCTTGGTATTGTAGGAAGTAATCTCACTGGTCGCTGCCTGATTCATTTCCATTGCATGCAACAGAATCCGTTCGCGAAGTTCGTGATCGCCATGATTCGAACCGTACTGCAACGCAACCTTGGAATGGTTGTCATTGGCTAGCACTTCGTTGGCAGCTTCCTTGGTGATTTCAGTAGGTAATGACTCGTTGTCAACAAATCCGGCTGCCAGTGAAATGATATTTGGATTGGAAAGAGCCATTCCCATCAGGCGGCTGATGGGTTGGCCAGCAGCCTGAAGAGCTCTTTGGCTTACTTTAGTTTGAGACGCATTGGTCATAAGTCTAAACCTGATAGTTAACTGGCAGAGGAGTGACAGGAAATCGAACCAATTCAGTGATGAATTATGAATCATCGGTATTCTAAGGCAAAACGAAGACTTCGGAATATATCTTAATGAATCAGATGAGTGTTTTTCTGCGTTCCATGAAGGACTTATTCTTTCCTCCGGTTTGTGTGAGTTGTCGTACTTGCGTTGTAGATTCACAGAAGAGTTCTGTTGAACTGTTATGTGAGCGTTGTTGTAGTGAACTGAGGGATAATTCGTCTGTAAGAGCTGATCGGTGTCAGTGTTGTGGATTTCCGATTACCGTGTTGAAGCATGGTGAAACTCAGATTTCTTTTGGTTGTTTGGAATGCCAAAGATGGGGGTTTCAATTTGCGAGAACAGTATGTCTGGGATCCTATGAAGGCCGCCTTCAGCAGCTTGTATTAAGAGCTAAAACTGGGGCTGGCGCACCGATTGCTTACGCATTAGGCCAGGCTCTCGGGCACGTCTTGAATCCTACGTGTATTGAAATTATTGTGCCTGTTCCTGTGCATTGGCGACGGCGAGTAAAGAAACCGCAGAATACCGTAGAAGTGATTGCAAATGGTTTGCATTCGACGGTTCGTGGGAGAGTCATATTGAAGCCGGAAATCTTACGAGCATCGCGTATGACACTCAAGCAAGGCACCCTTTCCCCTCAAAAACGATGTGCGAATGTTCGCGATGCGTTTGAAGTATCGCAACCAGAGATGGTAAAAGGTAAAAAAGTTCTTGTTGTGGATGATGTTATGACCACTGGTGCAACTGTGCATGAGATAGGGAATTTGCTGTTAAAGGCTCAGGCTCAGTCGGTGTCTGTCGCCGTAATCTGTCGTGCCGGAGATTGAATCATGATAAATTTGGCGGAAGTTTAGCTCTTACCCAGAGAGAGGGAAAATGAAGTCTGAATGACGTTCAAGTTGACGCAAAGAGGGCTCATTTTGAACCTTAGATTGCTTGCTTAAAAGCATCGGTACTTGAAATAGACGGTTTCCACCTTAACAATAGGGTCACGAGTTTGTTGTCTCAGGGTTGACTTGCCATAGACTGGTAAGGACTAAGCAAAGAATGAAAAAGAAGAATCAAAAGCCGTTTCGCGCTGCTATTCTGCGTGGTTTGGGGGTCGTTTTACCGCCACTACTGACCATTGCTTTGTTTATATGGGCCTGGTCGATGATTAATAACTATATTCTTAGACCAGTCGATTGGTTGGCAAGAACCGTGGTGGTTGCTTCGATCAGTGATATCAGTGAAAAGAAAACGGAGACCGCCACTCATCCTCTCAGTGAGCAGGGGCCGTTTATTCCGTTAGCGGTTTATCAGCGGGTTAGCGCAGACGAGGAACGGCTACTTGACTTGAAAGTTGCCACGGCCGATGAAATCTATGACCGCTATGTAACTTTGGTTTACCTTAAACCTTGGTTGGTTGCGGTCGTTTTCATGATCGTGTTCGTGATCGCTCTGTACTTCATTGGTGAACTTTTAGCTGCGAAGTTTGGGAAATTTGTATTTGCCCAACTTGAAAAAATCATTAATCGGATTCCGGTCATTAGAAATGTTTATTCAAGTGTCAAGCAGGTCACCGATTTTCTGGTTGGTGACCATGATATGGAATTTAATCAGGTCGTGGCGGTTCAGTATCCCAGCGCGGGGATCTGGTCGATCGGATTTGTGACAGGCTCGAGTATGCGTGGTGTCAGAGATCACGTAGGCGAAGAAATGATTAGTGTATTAATGCCGACCTCTCCTATGCCCGCCACTGGCTTCACCGTTACAGTACCTAAAAATAATACAATCGAATTGAATTTGACCATCGATCAGGCCATTCAGTTTGTTGTTAGTTGTGGTGTGGTTGTTCCTTTTAGCCAATTGTGTGACGATGCTTCACCTGAACAACAGCAAGCTGCGGTACGCGGAGCTGTGGAGGCAATGATTGAAGTACAGGAAGATCGAGAAGATGAATCGCATTCCGGTGACCAATCCACAGAGGTCTCCGAACAATAGTGCCACATGTTTAAAGAACTCACTAGATAGCTATGAATGTATCATCAGATCGTGTTTTGAAACTGGGGACTCGTGGGAGTGCTCTCGCTTTATGGCAATCGAATTGGGTGGCGTCGCAATTACGTGAACTTGGGTTTGCAGTCGAAATGGTCGAGATTTCGACTCAGGGAGATGTACGCTCAGGGCCGATCGGTGCCATTGGATCGCAAGGCGTGTTTACCAAAGAGATCCAGCGTGCGTTGCTCGATGAAGAAGTGGATTTTGCGGTCCATAGTCTGAAAGATCTACCTACTGAAGAGATTCCAGGTTTGTGTCTGACCTGTGTCCCTCCTCGTGAACGGGTCGGGGACGTATTGGTAAGTAACACGATCAGCAGTTTTGATGGTATTGCAGAAGGCGCCGTCATAGGCACGGGAAGTATGCGCCGGAAAGCTCAGCTTTTAAATCAGCGTCCGGATCTTAAAGTGAAGGACATTCGAGGTAATGTAGATACTCGTTTGCAAAAACTTGACGATGGGCAATACGATGCCATTATTTTAGCTGAGTCAGGATTGAAACGGCTTGGTTTGGATGAGCGGATTAATCATGTCATTGATCAGGCCGTGATGATACCTGCTGTTGGGCAGGGCGCATTAGGGCTTGAATGCCGAGCACAAGACTCAGAAGTTCGTGATATTCTGGATCAACTCAACGACCCTGAATCATTTATACCGATCACTGCAGAGCGTGCTATGTTGCGAGCATTGCGAGCGGGATGCCTTGCACCGGTTGGCGCCTTTGCGGAGATCATTGAAGGAAGATTGCGACTGCAGGGTGTGGTACTCAGTGGAACGGGTAGTCAGCGTGTGGATGCTGAGTCTGAGGTCCTTCTGGCCCAATTGTCCGAATCTCAGCAAGTGGAGGCGGCGGATGAATTAGGACGTGCTGTTGCCGAAGATTTGATTGCCCAAGGTGCTACCGGATTGATCGCTGAAGCACGCGAGAATGCCTGATGCGATTCGTTAACGTTCCGTTTTAATAGACTGGAGTTTGACTGGCGAAAAACAAGAGTTTGTCTGAGTGGCAGTTGTCGCCTTGCATTTGTAACTCGCTAGAGATTCAAATGCCTAAGGCAATGTCCTTACGGTTATATAGTGGACGTTTCTTCTTTGGATTGTTCGTTCTGAATGGCATGAAACACTTCTTCGCGATGTACCGAGATACTTGGTGGTGCGTCGATACCGACCCGTACTTTATCTCCACGTACGTCGACAATAGTAACGGTGATGTCTTTTCCAATCATGATGCTTTCATCGCGTCGTCGTGAAAGTACGAGCATTGAGAGAGTCTCCAGGAAATAGGGGATTGGTTTTTTGATTTATCGTCTGGGTGTACGTAGAGTATCGGAACCCGTCATGGTCGACGATTGGTATAAACCAGTGAAGCGAATATTTTCTTCACATTTGGTTAACACTTCCTGCACTTATGCCAAACGTACCACAGATTCCGTGAGTTCCGGTTTTTCGGATTAATCCTTTTGATATTTGAACCGGCATGGATACGCAGTGAATTCGAGGTTGTAACCGTCTTTGCCTGCTACTGGTCTTATGGTTTTGATGCTATAACAGGAGGTTACTACTGAGCCGGTTATGCGGTTAGTACCAACAAAGACAACTCTTTGGAAACAGAAACCCTTGAAACCATAAATAATGGGAGCCATGTGTTGAGCGATTCAGATAAAACTTTAATTCGTGTAGGTCATAGCCCTGACCCGGATGACGCATTTATGTTTTATGCCCTGGCTAAAGAGACGATCGAGACCGGAGATTATCTATTCACCCATGAACTTGTTGATATTGAAACGCTTAATCGTCGCGCGTTCGAAGCTGAATTGGAACTGACCGCGTTAAGTTTACACGCATATGCCCATCTGGCTGATAAATATGCGATTTGTGCCTGTGGAGCGAGCATGGGGGATCAATACGGGCCCATGGTTGTCGCTCGTGAAAAAGTGGCTATCGAAGATTGTAAGTCGTATACGATTGCCGTTCCCGGAACTTTGACAACTGCCTATCTGGCGCTTCGAATGTGCCTGGGAGTCGACTTCGATCATGTTGTCGTGCCTTTTGATGAGATCCTTAACGTTGTTGAAGCTGGAGAATATGAAGGTCAGGCCGTTCAGGCTGGCCTGATCATTCATGAAGGTCAGTTGACCTACGGTAGCCAAAATCTTGAATTGATTGTGGATCTTGGTCAATGGTGGTACGAAGAAACCGAATTACCATTACCGCTGGGATGTAATGGCATTCGTAAAGATCTTGGACAACCGGTGATGGACGAAGTAACGGCTCTATTGAAACAGTCGATTGTTCACGGTCTTGAGAATCGTGCCCCAGCTTTGGATTACGCTCTCGGGTATGGTAGAGGTCTCGATCGTTCCATGGCAGATGAATTCGTTGGTATGTATGTCAATGACTGGACGATCGACTTTGGCGAGAAGGGGCGCGAAGCCGTTGCACTTCTCCTGCGTAAAGGGTATGAAGCCGGCGTGATTCCTGAATTGATTGAACCCGAGTTCATCGGGTAAAATCATTTGCCGATTAAAAGATTAAGGGTTCGAGTTAATACGTATCTAGATAAAAAGGCGATGCTGCTTTCGGGCAGTGTCGCCTTTTTGTCTAGATTTGGAACTAAAAAGATTGGCTCTAATTAGTCGTGGTGCACTCAGAAACCTGTTGCTCAAGCGCGCAGAAAAAAAGCCACATGGCTCACACCATGTGGCTAAGGTGACCCCTAGGGGAATCGAACCCCTGTTGCCGGCGTGAAAAGCCGGAGTCCTAACCGCTAGACGAAGGGGCCAGCG
>PBCP01000042.1 GCA_002717145.1 Planctomycetaceae bacterium
CCTCCCCGCCTTAATATTCAACATTCTATTTTCTGTCGTGCAACTGTCAGACAACACAAGTAGCCATTTCTTTAAACGTTGCCACAATCTCTAACTTGTTGTTATTTTGCCCTCCTAATCCCTTTGTCGAGAGCCAAAAAGTTTCAATTTCTGTACGAGAGATAACGATGTGTTGATTAATGCGAAATGACGGATCCAATATTTAGTCGCTCCAACTTCCTAATACACTCTAGGGGGGAGCTACATCCGGCCTATCTCTGTAGTCTAGATCGCTGTGACCTTTCGCACTATTGTGAACGTCAGATAGAATCGCTTTGATAATGCATAGTTGAGAGAAATTTTATAGGGAGCTTGATCAAACGATCCGGACCATGTGGAACGTTCCCTTCGAAGGTAATTGCATCGCCAGGTTCGAGTAGAAATGAATTTTTACCAATACGGTATTCAATCTTACCCTCCAACATGTAGATAAACTCTGTATAACTCAGCCCACTCTCACCCTCGAGACGACTTTTGACAGAATCCTTCCCAAGCATAACGTTGACTGGAAAGTTTTTACCAATGTCTCGAAGAAATTCAAGAAAAGAAAAGCCCTGCATCCAATCCAGATTATTGGCCAGAACGGCGCCACCTCCTGCTTCATCAAAATCGATGAAGTTCTGCATTTGTTGCTTGATAGCTTCCGTGTTAGCGTGCAATTGCTCGACCGTTAGAAGATTACGTTCCTGACTCTTTCCGCTCGGGTCACCAATCATTCCAGTAGCACCTCCGACCAACGCGATTGGACGATGGCCCGCTCGCTGGAAACGTCGTAAAGTCATGACCTGCATCAGATGACCAACGTGCATACTGTCTGCCGTGGGATCAAAGCCAATATACATCGTACGTGACTTCTGATTAAGCCAGGGTGCAAGGTCATCGGTGGTCTGATGAATAAGACCGCGATCGGAAAAATCTGCGTAGATGTCATTCATTGGTTTAACATTCGAGTGAATCTAGTATTGGTTTGATAGAGAGTTAATTATCTCAGAGAATGCCAATTGTGAATACGACACATTGCAAACTCTTTGCCGCCTGCCCATAGAATTCACGCAATCGCATCAATTCATGACGTATTTCATCCGAAGCTGTCGCCTTCTCCAAATCCAATTCAGCGAGAATCGTACTTAGAAATCCGACAACGTCAGGACGGACCAGATAAACGTGTTGTGGCGGCTCATTCAATAAACAACGACCGCCGTCAAAGACCATCGAAAGCGGCATTGCCAATTGTTCATTCTCAACGCCAATCGCCTGTAGGCAATCGTTCACCGAATTCCAGTTTTCACCAACGTCCAAACGCTGGTCTGGCTCATACTGATATGCTTCCAGGAATGAACGTAACAATTCCGGTTCCCGAGCTGAGAACAAGGCTTTCGCATTCTCGCGGCCTACCGCTAAAAGAGCATGTACGTGGGTCGCCAATTTACTACTCCTATTTCCAGAAATCCTCATCGAGTGTCTGAAGATTCCTACTGTCGCTATGACCATCTCGAACAGCCTGCTCCGGATTAGAGCTTTCTAGACTCCGCTGAGGCAAGGCGCGCATTGCCAATTCGACAAATTCGAGATCATCCTGAGTTGTTACTTTCCGATTAAGCGGTGAAGCGGCAATGATACTTATACTATGTCCCGCCCACTCCATAAGCTGCGCTTCATCAGTAGCTAGTGAATAGTCATCGGCTGCTTGATAAGCAGCTAACAACTTCGTTTTATCAAACATCTGTGGAGTTTGAGATTCCCACAACCCGTCCCTGGGAATCGTCTCATCGATTTGGTGCGCAGTCACTCGTTTCACCGTCGATACAACCGGAGTACCCAGAATAGCCGCTCCAGTCTGCCTAGCAACTTGAAATAGCTCATTGATCCAAATATCAGACAAGCATGGTCTTGCTGCATCATGAACAGCAACGAGATTAATATTGTCCTGCACTGCACCCAAACCGTTTAGAACAGACTGAGCTCGGTTATTACCTCCGTAAATTACATCAATGCCCAGAACTGCCGCTTCGGCACCAAACCGTTCGTCGAATATCTGTTGATCTTGCTCTGCAATCACAAGAATCAGTTGCTTGACATCGTCGCGAATTAAAAATCGATCGGCACAATGAAGCCATAACGCCCGTCCATGAACAGCCACAAAAGGCTTCTTATAGTTTTCGTTCTTGAACCGAGTGCTTTTTCCGGCGGCAACGATAATGACAGCTACATCAGACATAAGCAGATAATGACAGAAAGGTAAAAGTTTGCTAACTACATCCTAACTCGTATAAAGCCGATCGAGAACATCTGCCAGCTGCTCTTTAATCACACTTCTTCTTAAAGTGCCTTTGGTGGTTAACTGCTGTTGGACTATGGAAAACGGC
This sequence comes from Planctomycetaceae bacterium, assembly GCA_002717145.1. Lineage (GTDB taxonomy): Bacteria > Planctomycetota > Planctomycetia > Pirellulales > Pirellulaceae > UBA721. Next base: position 2,406 of record PBCP01000042.1, read on the forward strand.
TGACTAAGCAAATGAAGATAAGCCACCTGCTCATAGGAAGCTCTATTTTTTAATTGCTGCTTCACTATTTGCATAAACCAGCTTTCCACATTGGGGCTATCTTTCCAATGATCCGACGTACCTGAAACATCCACTCGTTCTGCAAAGTATTCCCAGTTTGGAAATAGTATGGCCACAAGGTATTTCTGGCCATTCCCAAAAATCACAGCCTGTTCAATTGCATCATGCTCCTGTAACAAGGTCTCAATGGCCTGAGGCCAAACGTTGTGACCTCCCGTTGTCACAATCAGTTCGTTCCTACGACCATTCAAATACAAAAACTGATCTTCATCTAATCGCCCGAGATCTCCGCTCTTAAGCCAACCCTCTGATATTAATTCCGCACTGGCTTCCGCATCGCGGTAGTATCCTGCACATACGTGCCGTCCTTTAATCAATACTTCATTGGCATCATTCAATTTAACTTGAGTTTCACTCAAAGCCGTACCTACTGAACCATATCGAATATCGTCACGACCGGTTAAAGTAGCCACAGGCGACGTTTCTGTTAGTCCATACCCCTCCAAGACCGCTATCGAATTCGAGTCATAAAAGTCGAAAACCTCTCGGTCCAAAGTCGCTCCACCTGAATTGATCTGAATCAGTTTGTTTCCCAATACCTTTTCGATACGCTCAGCATACGAACACAAAGTAACAAGTTTCTCAAAGAAGTAAGGAACACCATTAATATGTGAAGGAGCAACTTGCTCGATTTCTGAGGCCGCTGTTTGCCGACTTGATGCAAGGGTCAAAAGATGACCACCTTCTAACCATACGTATAGATCGCATGTCCGTCCAAAAGCATGAAAGAACGGTAAGAAATTAAACTGATGTGTGTCAGAATTGAACTGATACCGTTTCCAGGCCATTTGGGCATTAAACTGTAAATTATCCTCAGTCAGCATTACCCCTTTCGCTTCTCCGGTCGTGCCTGACGTATACACGATCGAAGCAATACGATCTGGTTTAGCAGCAGGTATCCGTAGCTCGCTGTTCATACTCGAGGATACAGTGAGCATTGCCTGTAATGCTCCAATAACGAATTCAGGACAGGAGTACTGGGGGCGAGTCTCATGGTGCATCGCAACAACAGGGATGATGTTTTGCCTGCTAAGTTTATCGAAATTGGCTTCCGACGCAAAAAGTAAACTTATACCAGAGTGGCTAATTTGATACTGCAACTGCGAAGAGCTCAGGTCAGGATTAAGGGGAACTGAAACCGCATTCAGATAGTGGCAAGCTAAATCGATCAGAATCCATTCCAGGCTGTTCTCGGCCAGAATACCAACTCTATTTCCTGAAGCAACTCCAAGGTTGTGCAATAGTACGGCCGTATCACGCACCTGTTGATTAAGTTCATGCCAGGTGATCCATCTCGAACCGTCAGATCCAAGAATCTGTAACGCAGGCTCGTGCCCGGATTCGACGCTGCGATGCTGTAGAGTTTGAAGTAACTTCATGAATCTCAAAACTGAATTGTCTCACGTGCCAACGGCTACTTTATAATAAGCATTTGCATTTCTCGTTCATTGTACGCAACTCAATAGCTCCCGACTCAAACCCCATTTGCAACATGCCAACCCGATTTTATTTTCTACTCTGGCTGCTAATTCCGGCAGTTTTCTATACCCAACCTCTACTGGCAAACAATCCGCGGACGATTTCCCTTGAATTTGAATATGGAAATGGATTCAGCAAACAATTCAAATCGATTGGCATCTCTCAGGGAGATACCGTCTTAGATGCGATGAATACTATGCAAAAACATCCTCACAAGATTCTATTTAAATCACGGGGTAATGGCGAATTCGTATTCATTTATGAAATCGACCTGATTAAGAATCAGGGCAATGGAAAGAATTGGATGTTTTATGTCAATGGCCAGCGGGCCAAGATCGGTGCCGGCGCATACAAATTAAAAGCGAACGACCATGTTGTCTGGAAATATGAACTTTTTCAGTAAACCTAACTATCCAGAGACCAATTGACTTGCTTTGGAAGTAAGCCAAACTTTGCAACTCGCATAGCTTCCGAATAACAAGCTAACAAAAAGCATATCGCCAATAACTGTCTGTCTGAAAAAGGGCAAAGCTGCCGTATAGCATTCCAACAATCCGGCAACATCTCTGGCATAAAACGAACTGCTTCCCCAAACGGCGAGATTGGTACCTAGAAAGAAGAGTACAGAAAACCCTAACCCTGTGGCTCCAATTGTCACAAGCTTGAAAGCAGTGGACTTACCATTTTGATGAGATTTCCTCAGCGGGACACCTACGATCACCGGTAATGCGAGTAGTGTGTATACCGACAGCATCACCACCGGGGCATAAGCACCGAAATACAAATCACTCACCATTAAAACTGTCAAAGGAACAGCAAGAGCGAGCATGCGGCTGCTCAACAGGTATCCGGCCAACAGAGCCAATGCGGCTACAGGAGATACATTTGGGTAATCCTGCAGGACAACGCGGAAAACGATTCCAAGGCAAACTAGCAAAGCAACTATCAACAGATCCGATTTATTTAATTTCGTCTTCATCTTCAATCAGTTTTCTAAAATCTGACTAACTACCGGGTACAAGAGGTGCATCATTGTCATCCGGCGTAACGGCTGGCGTTTCAACTTCAACAGCCGAGGCTGCCGGAAGCAGGAAACTTTCTATTTTCCTCACTTCATCCTCCAGATTGGCCAACATCGTTTCACGATCAGGTTCTTCCACAGGTTCATCTGGTGAAACCCTCCCTTCAGCTGAGGGAATTCGAATGGTCGCAATAAGAGCATCCATACTTTCCTGTATTTTTGTTAAAGCGGCCTGACCAGCATTGTCCTGTGTGACTGCAAGTACCATCCCTGTAGATGGAATCGTATTCGGGCCGGCTTGTCGTCCCTGTTTCCCAATAGCTAGTACGATATGATACAGCTGATAGGCAAGGATGCGTCTTGAATAATCCACGCGACGTTTTTCTTCTTTACTTAGGACTGATGCACCGCCGCCAAAGACGTCTCCGCCCATGCCACCCATCATGCCGCCCATGCCGCCATCCATGCCGCCCATGCCGCCATCCATACCGCCCATGCCGCCATCCATGCCGCCCATGCCGCCGTCCATACCCCCCATGGCACCTCCCATACCGGCACCAAGGTCTCCAACACCTCCGGCAACAGCGGCAGCTTCGGCTTCTTTTTCTGCTTCAACTCGAGCCAATTCATTGCGACAGATCTTGATCGAAAGTAAGCCGAGTGCATTGAGGGTATCTTCCACAGCGACTTTAGTCTGAGCATCGTAGTAAAAATAATGTAACGCTTTGGCAGCTGAAAGACGTAGCGAGATCGGAGCATTATCATCTTTAATGATCTCTACAATTCTAGATAGGATTTGACCATTGTCTCGTCCGATTGCAGCTAATACCTCCAAAGCTCGGCGTTGGAACCATGTCTGACCGGATATTGTACGCCCGGATGCATTTGGATCCTGATTTAGAAGATTTAACGCCTGAGTTGCGATAGCAACCTGGTTGGGACCGGAGATGTGATTCGTCAATCGATTCATACCGGTATGACGTAAAATACCGACCCAGCTCGCCAAAAGAATCGCATCGTTAGCAGCAGCCCCCTCTATATTCTGCAGTAGAAAACCCAAAGCAGCAGAGGAAGGGACAGGAACTCGTCGCGTTTGATCAGGATTGTAATTAGACTGCTGATTCATTTGACCAACAATCAACATGGCATTGTATTTAACGGCAGGATGGAAATTGCCAGTAAGAAATGTCTGCATCTGAGGCAGGACGACATTATTAGCAAGGTGCTGGTAAACCGTGTCGCTCTGACATCGTGTATTTAATTCATTAACAAATGTTAATCTTTGCGTTGCCAACTCACCCATCGAACGGGCATGCGTAAACTGAGCAAATACATAGTTTTCAAACCAGCCCTTGAGAAGCCCCTGATTAGTCATCTGAACGGCGCCGGGAGTCCCTTCGCCAAGTGTGAACGATGCGTTCAACGGAGCTTCTCCACGCATGATGAGGGCAAGCTGTGCTCGAGCCTGATTGATATTCTGCTTGACCTGATTCAATTGGGCTCTGGCTTCAGGTGCTTGGTGAGGTGCCAAGTCAAATTGAGGCGCAAGCGGAATCTCGGTGAATGCTGAAGGCTGCTGTGCAATCGCCACTGCCGCTGACGAAAACCAACCAACGATGAGCAAGGCTATACTAATCTTTTTGAACAGCACTGTGTTCCCCTTTGAATTAGCTGATGTAGATCTGTGTAACAAGACCTTTTCCTTCTTCTATGATACGTACCGTTGAAATCCTAAGTCAATTCTATGAGTGCCCAGGAACATAAACTTACGGCACAATACCACGTTATCAATCTCGACCTAAATCCTATCGAATTCCCAAGTCAATCGGCCAGCTAGCCAAATCGTAGGCGGGAAACTGGAGCAGTACACGCTATAACCGGAAACTCTTAACATTTTCATGCTCCTGCATCCATGATCTTAGATGTCAGAGAACAATTGGAAGTTCCAGACAATTATCGTTTTTAACACGGTTTGAAGCCGGCAATTTAAATTACCGTCGTCCACAAAGACTACCCGATTAGTACGCAACTTACCGGATCAGTCCGTTTTTTTGCGTGTATAAGTTATAAGAACCATACCCGGCCCCTTGCCCTCGAATTTCTCAGGGTATGCCTTGCCGTCCAAAGCGTAACAAATCGTAAGCTTATCTTTACCTTCCAATTTGTAGATCCCTCGGATTTTCTTCCCTGCATTCTCTCCCTTGACACCCGCGATCTCAATTTTAGGAGGCTTCTGATCGGCCATTAATTGGAAGGTACCTTCAGCAACCACTTCTCCCATTCTCAAAGTCAGGTATTTTTGACCGCGCATTTGCAACTGAACCATCTTGTTAAAGTCAGCGGGCACTTCATTGCCTTCAATGATCGCAACGGCCACATCCCAATCACCGTCAAATGTCTTTGTATCATCAGCAAACGATGCACTGATCGTAACGGCAAGTAAACAGATAGCCATAACATTGATCTTTATCATTGATCTACAAGTCCTGTGTAACAACTAAGGCGGCAGAAGCTTCTTGCAACTCCCTAACTCGTCTGTGTTGAAATAGTACCGCAGATTCAGACCACAAACAACTTCAGAATGACTGCGCCCTGTTCAATCAAAATGACATTGACGGTGGAACTGCTGCGCACGAATGAAAAATTCATTCCTCGGACCTTCAATACCCATTTGAGTTTCCTCTATCAGCGGCAAATCTGGCAAATATTCACCGACACGTTGGGCAAAGCGTCCTTGAGCCTGTCTCTCCACGAGGGAACCGTCTGACGCATAAAGAGGGACTCCCTGTAAACCACAACTTGGTGAACGTGACTTAAACACATACCCACTCACCTGTCGTTTTTGCAATTGTAAGATCCAATGATTAGCAACGTCGTCCATCGCTTCAGACCAGTCCCGGCGTGACTCAATCGCCATTAGCTTAAACTCACCTTCTGCTAGTTCCACCTGTATTTTTTCACGAGGTACCGACATACCGGCTTCGACTTCTGGGCATATTGATATCCAGTCCACATTCTGGATATGCTCCAGCCAGGCCTGACGTTTGTCTGCCCCATCATATCGTACGGGCTGTCCAAGCAGGCAAGCTGAAATCGCAATTCGCAGTCTGAAGGTCATAGGATTAGCAGGTTAAGTATCGTAACAACAGAAGCGAGATTCCAGCAAACCCAAGGCTATCCTCAGATTTGAACATCTTCGCTGGTTGTGCCATATATCTACGGAGGCGAAAATGGATGTTTTCATGCATTAAACCAGAATGCCATGTCAGCCAAAAAGATCACATTAATAGTCTTCGCTATTACCATGAGCTACGCGGTGCTGCGCTATCATTTTCTAGACAGCATTCCAGCTTCTGACATTCCCTTCTTTATTCTAAACAAAGCATTGGCATACAGTGGGTTAATATTATTTGGTGTCGCTGGCCTGCGAATAAAAAGTTCGGATCGTCATCAAATTGGAATGGCGGCTGCGTATTGTCTACTCGCCCACGTCCTTATCACTCTGACGCTATTTTCAGCCGATTACTTTCCCAAATTCTTGGTGAATGATGGTTCAAGACTAACATTATACGCAAGTCTCTCATTGCTTTGTGGTGTCATTGCCTTTGGCTGCCTGGTGCATCTATGGAGAGTCTCGATCAGTACTCGTAAAGGGACTGAATTTAGCCTCGTTCAGGGATTAGGCCGAATTTTATTAATTTTCGCTGCCGGGCATTCTGCCTTGATGGGTGTGCCAACGTGGCTTAATCCCTCGATGTGGCCTGGTAGTCTACCTCCAATCACCATGCTGGCTTTTGCAACAGCTTTGATCATGCTTGGAATCACCCATCAAAGTAAGCGTTCCAATGACTAAATCTTCACAGAACACAATCAACACTTTTGATTGTGTCATTATCGGTGCAGGTGCCGCTGGCCTTATGGCTTCCATCGAAGCTGCCAAACGGGGGCAACGGGTGTTATTGCTCGAGAAGAATTCGAAACCGGGCGTCAAAATACTGATGTCTGGCGGGACACGTTGCAATCTCACTCAAGACACTGATACCCGCGGTATCGTCTCTGCTTTTGGTAAGCAGGGGCGATTCTTACATTCGGCTCTGGCTCGTTTTTCTAATACTGATTTGATCGAGTACTTTCGCGAACGGGGGGTACCAACCAAAATAGAACCCAGCGGCAAGGTTTTCCCTCAGAGTGATCGTGCCAAAGATGTCTTGGACGCCTTAGTTAACGATGCGACAAAAAATGATGTCGCGTTAAATCTAAACGAGCCTGCCAAAACTGTAGAATACCGCGACGGCACTTTTGAGATTTCTACTCAGCACGCGGTCTACAAGGTCGACACTGTTTTGATTACCACAGGAGGTCTTTCATTTCCGGGGTGTGGTACGACCGGAGATGGATATACATGGTGTCAACAGTTTGGACATTCAATTGTCCCCACAGTACCGGCTCTCGTTCCGTTGAAGACTCCGGAAGATAGCTGGACCAGAGAGTTGCAGGGAGTCACGCTGGAAGACCTTGAACTCACTGTGCTCGACTCGTCTGGCGTCATTCAGTCTACAACGCGTGGATCGACACTTTTCACTCACCTGGGAATCTCAGGGCCCGCAGCGATGAATATTAGTAAGACCATTTCTTATGCGGGACATTCCAACCTTAATCTTCAAATCAACTTTCTACCTGAATTCAACAGAGAACAGAAAATCGCTCATCTGACCGATCTATGCCAACGCAACGCCAAAAGACAACTGACAACCTCGCTCAAGGAATTATTGCCATCGCGTACCATCAACGTATTGTTAAATCAGGCGAAGATCAATCCAACAATTCGTTGTGCAGAGATTTCCAAAGCAACAATTCGAGTCTTGGCCGAAACTCTGCACACTCTCTGCACAACCGTTACGGGCACACTTGGATTCGCGAAAGCCGAAGTGACTGCGGGAGGCATTGAATTGAGCGAAGTTCACTCCCAAACGATGGAAAGCAAATGTCAGCCCGGGCTATTTCTGGCAGGAGAAATCCTCAACCTCGACGGACCTATTGGCGGATATAATTTCACTGCAGCCTTTGCAACAGGTTTTCTGGCCGGACAGAACCTGTAGACTTGCAACTGTAGCAGTTCTAACGGTTATTCCACTCTTAAAACCCAGAATTAACCCACTCCTTCTAATTCTGTCTTTCATAATTCTTTAACCGCTCACTTACCGCTTCCTGGAAATTGGAGTCTACGAGGTCAAGTTGGAGAAAGCTACCAAAATCATTCTCGCATTTGCTGCACTCAATGCTGCGTTGTTCAGTTGGTTTAGCAACTTTGTCGCAGAGGATGCTTATATTGTTTATCGCTACAGCGAAAACCTTGCTAATGGCAACGGATTAGTTTTCAACTCCGGTGAATATGTCTCTGCGCTCACTTCACCTCTGCACAGCCTAATTGTCAGCGTGCTTTACTTCATGAGTGGTGAATCCGTCTGGTCAAACCGTATTTTGGCCTTACTGCTTTATTTCGGTTCCACACTATATGCATACCGTACACTCGGGAAAGATCGCATGTTGGGACTCTACGGTCTGTTGATCTGGATCAGTCCTTACGTAATCTTTTGGATTGCCGGCGGACTGGAAACTATGTTTCTTGCCAGCTTTCTGACCATTGCCTTTGCCTCAGCCTGCCAGTGCACGGCCCAGTATTCAAGGCGAAACCAATTCACCTTTTCAATCTGCCTGGGACTCGCCTTCCTCACTCGTTTCGATAGCTGTCTGGTGACTCTTCCGATGTGGTTCCATGTGGCCAGTAAACAATGGGGATTCAACGAATCCAAAAGAATACAATCTATCATCCGACTGCTGCTACCTGGCCTATTGATCGCAACAACATGGCTAGCAACTGCCTACATTTACTATCATGACATCTTTCCAACATCGGTTTATCACAAACCAGCTCGCTGGGACCATCAACGAACCAATGTCCTATATATGCTCCAATTTGGCCTCTTTTCCGGTATGCTACCTCTGCTTGGATGGGCTGTGGTTAGTCATGCAGGCCATCCAAGCTCCTATCCATTAGGGCAGGTTTTCAGGACGATCGCAAAACGATACTGGGGAACGCTGATAGGCGGACTGATTTTCTTTGGTTACGCTACCGGTACGGCTACGGCACACATGATGTTCTCCTATCGGATGTTACTTCCCTACTTACCGATCCTTGCAATGATGACTATCCAATTGCTGGACAACTTTCATGTAGAGGGTCTCAGAGCCGGTAGATTTGGAAACCGCGGATGGAATTTAGTTCTGGGGCTAGCCATAACTATTCAAGGCCTTCAGTTCTATTACATCGATCAGTTTTCAGTAAACCCAGGTCGTTACGGAGAATACACCAATCTGTCACGACAAACCTACATCGAGTTTATGGACATCCTGGAGCAGCAGGCAGAAACTATCAATCGACATTGGGCCCAAAACGGAGAGGATCGAGATCCACAGATACACGTCTATGCCGCTGGTGTTCTCCCGTACAATCTGAAACGCTCTAAAATCGTTGACTGGGGTCTCGTATCATACAGAAAAAACGTAAAGGTCCATGCAATACAAAGAGGACTACTTTACAGTTCAGACTATATCATCACTCTTACTCCACGACACTTCACAAAAAAACACCAGCTCCAGCGAGATCCGAAATCTCTTGAATTGATAGACGAGCGGCAACTGGCTGGCTTTGACCACGCTGACGATCGTATGGAATCGTTTTCGGTCTTCTTTAACCCATCACCGATAGATTACCGGTTACCTGAATATATTGACGGACCTGAATTAACTCCTATTCCAGAAAAGATCGAATAGCATGGTCAGGCGCGAAAATCAATCCGGCAAAAAATCTATTACCGTTGAAGAATTACAAACTCCTTCTTCGATTAGCAAACCAGTCGTACTCACACTCTGTCTACTAATTGTCGTCATTGCCTATTTAGGCATTCGCCTGCATCGCTCATTCTTTCATGACGATGCATATATAACGCTGCGTTATGCCGATCAATGGCAAGCCGGACTAGGGCCCGTTTGGACCAACAGTCAGCAAGTTGAAGGCTATACAAGCTTTTTGCATCTGGTATCCCTATATCCACTACAAAAAGCAGGAGTTCAACCGGAAAATTCGGCGAGGTTTATCGGGCTTGGTGCTTATCTTCTAATCTGGCTGGCAATCATCACTTATAGCTTTAGGACCACTCTAAGCCAAATACATCGAGTCACGAAAGTTGTCATTTTATTGGGTTCAATTCCAACAGCTTTTTCAATAATTGCATGGAGTCTGGGAGGACTCGAAACTTCTCTTTACACATTGCTCACCATGACAACCACGTATTGGTTTACCACTTGGGACAAAGAGCATTCTCCACAAACGTCAGTGACTCTTGGCGTTCTGCTAGGACTTTGTGTGATGACTCGACCAGAAGCTGTACTTATCGTTGCAATCACTCTGACAGCTAGTGTCATATTCAACAAATCACTCAAATCGCCACTGACGATGCTGATTTCCTGTTGTATCGTTTACATACCCTATTTTGTCTGGCGTTGGCAGTATTATGGCGATGTATTACCAAATACTTATTACGCCAAATTGGGGACGCCGATCGGAAAACGAATCAGCGATGGAATCTACTATTTTCATACCTTTCTTCGAAGTGCTCCCTGGATACCATTGCTATCGATCGCCTGTTGGATTTATACACTTGTTAAACAAACTGGTCATCGGTCCAAAGGCTGGAAGTATATGACCTCGGTTAGTATCGTGATGACTGGCTACGTCATCTGGACCGGTGGTGACCATATGCCAGCCTATCGGTTCTGGGTACCGCTGATACCAATTTATGCCTGGTTTATAGCACACGCAGGAACCTCACTCAGATTGTCTTCAAGCACCACGAAGCAGATGTTGTTGCCGGTAGTCGTTGTCATTCTAAGTGTGACGCAGTTCTTTGTCTCCGATGAGCGGATGTTCAATGCGCAACGACCCGATCCAGCAGCAGCGGTCGGAAAACAGGTTGGAAGGTTTATCTCACAGCATTTCCCTGAAGGCACTCTGATCGCTACCAATTCAGCCGGAGCTGTCGCCTACTTCGCTCCTAAACATGACTTTATCGATATGCTGGGACTCAATGACAGTGTGATCGCTAAACGAACGAACGTCCCTTTTCGAACGCATTGGCAACAATTCCCCGGTCATAGTAAGGGAGATGGGAAATATGTACTTTCTCGGAATCCGGACTACATTATTCTGGGCCCAGCTGAAGGAAGCAAAGCCAATCCGAAGTTAGAAAAGAGCTCTAAGGTCGTTTGGTTCCTTTCCGATCAGGAACTCTCTGAAGATCCTAATTTTCATACGCGTTACATGCTGAAAACTGCCAAGTTAAGCGACACGCTTACGCTAACTTACTATCAAAGAAAGCAACAACTTAATTAGTATCTAGATTAGTTACTCTTCTTTAAGAACTTTATCAAACAGTGGAAAAGCCACGCCCCCGTTCCAACGATGACCTCCATCAAAGTGATCGTAATGCAAATGATCACGCCGATCATAAGCCGTGTAAATCTTCTCTAGCCGCTGTTTAAACTTATCATCCCATCCGTCACCAACGATCAAGGCATCCTTATCACCCATTTCCCAAACTACGGGTCTCGGAGCAATCAGACTTCCGATTTCACTGTAGTCACCATACTTCAGTAGATTAGGAATAATCTGCAATCCACAACTGTAACGCAACGATGCACGTTCCTGAAGCAGATTGAGGGCACCGCTGATGGCTGCCACTTTAATCCGGGGTTCCATTGCCGTGGCGACCATCGTCATTCTTCCTCCATATGACAAACCGGCACATCCAATTTTGTCAGGATTTACTTCAGACCTGCTTTGCAGAAAGCTAACCGCCCAGCGAATATCACGCACATTTTCTGCCATTGGCACACGGCCAACGGCCATCATGCGAACAAACGTGACAGCACACGGGTCAGATCCGTACTTATCTTTTTCGACACGGTCGCCAAATGGAATCAAACACGGGCAAACTACCACATACCCCCGTCGGACGAACTGCAAACCATAATCATAATTGGCTCGTTCAATATCGGCCGTAATTCCTGACAAATCCCGTCTTCCTGCCACCGCATGGTGTCCAAAATCACCGTGACCGTGGATCGCAACGACCGCCGGCCTTCCACGTGAAACTCCATCTGCGGGAATAAGAAGATATAAAGGCAAGTCGGGCATGCCCTTTGCCTGGAGAATTATTTCATAGCGAGTATGATCCTCCAGACGCTTTCCTCCCACCATCACCGTTTTCCACTGCTTCGGCGGGCTGGTTGCCCCTACCAACTCTCTTAGTTTTCTGGAGAATTCATCGTGCCACTGTTCGGCCTCAGTCAGCGTGGTACCATCAAACAGCATACATAGCTTTGATTCGGCAATTTGCTGTCTCAGCGAATCGTCAATCGTTTGTTTAACTGGAGCTTCCAGCCCAGTCTGTCCGAGGACTACTCCCATAGACAACCCAAGCAGCCACACACCAGACAAAACTATATTTTGAAGACAAATTCTCATTGAAACCATCAAGATTAGCGCGCAGTCCAGCCTCCGTCGACAACTACCATACTACCTGTCATATAACTTGATGCATCACTCGAAAGAAAGATGGCAGCTCCCTGAATCTCTTTGAGCTCACCCCAACGCTCCAGTGCAACGGCTCCGACAATAAATTTCTTTGTTTGTTCATCGTCTTTGATCGGGACATTCATCGGAGTAAGAAAAGGGCCGGGGCAAATCGCATTACAGGTAATGCCGAATTCTGCAAGCTCCAAACCCAACGCTCGAGTCATTTGAGCCACGGCTCCTTTGCTGGAAGTATAAGGTGTCCGATTGGAAAGACCGACTAATCCAAGGGTACTGGCCAGATTCACAATCCGGCCATAGCCGGCTTTCTTCATATGTGGAACAACAGCTCGAGCCATACGCCAAACGCCATTTACATTCACATCCATTACTTGCTGAAAATCTTCGAATGACAGTTCATCGATAGGTCCTCGGATATTAATGCCTGCGTTGTTAATCAGGACGTCCACTTTACCAAAAGATTCCAGACACTTGTGAATGACAGCATTGACTGCGTCTTCACATGTCACATCGGCCTGAAGTCCAATTGCCTGGACTCCATGATCAGCTGCTATTTCCGCCGCAGCGGCATCTGCTTCCTCCTGATTCCGACTAACAAGTAGTACATTTGCCCCCGCCGATGCCAGACCGGCAGCCATTGCCTTACCTAACCCTTTGGAACCGCCGGTAACGATCGCTGCCCGACCGGTCATCTCAAACTGCTTCATTCCTGGTAACGCCATCATTCATTCTCCAACTATAAAAAAACCGCAGACGCACTTCATAACGAGCTCGTCCGCGGTTGATTCACTCAAATTGCCTTGTTGTTACTTTTCTTCCTGCTTGGCTTCCTCAGCCTTCTTTGCTTCTTCAGCCTTCTTTGCTTCTTCAGCCTGCTTCTTAGCGGCTTCTTCTTCAGCTTTCTTTTTAGCTTCTTCTTCAGCTTTCTTCTTAGCGGCTTCCTCTTCAGCTTTACGTTTCGCTTCTGCTTCGGCCTTAGCTTTTTCCACAACCAGGTCGGGGATTATCTTCAGATCAGGGCGCATTTCTTTAAGCTTGGCAACACCATCAATCGTAATCTCGGTTTCCCAGATATAAACTTTCTTCAAAGACTTCATCTTGGCAAAATCTTCGATAGCTGCATCAGTAACTTTGGTTCCATATACATTGAGGTAGGAGAGATTTTCCAAAGTCAGTAGATGTTTTAAGCCGGCATCGGTCAATTCTGTCTTTTCCAAATGCAATCGCTCGAGCCCTTTCAGACCGCCGAGGGTAGCAACCCCTTCATCATTCAATTTAGTACCACGAAGGTTGAGCGAGAGGATAAATCCCAGATCTTTCACACTCGCAATTTGCTCGTTTCCGATTTCACCCGATGCCAAATGAAAGGCAACATTTAACCGGTTGTCATTTTGAGCCACTTCCAATACAGAAGCACCTGCTTCTTCGATTTGGGCAATACGCTGCTTATCAGTATCCGAATACTCGATTGTCACACCATCTTCCTGAGCATTGACAATAGCTCCGGAACAAATTGCCACGAATACAAAACTAATGACCTTTGAAACAAATTTCATTGGTACTTCTCCTGCCTTAATGTTTTCAGTATGAATCCTGAATTGTCTTGAGTTATCTAGATTTTATCAAATCCAATACGTGCTTCAATTACCACGTCAAAAAACCACGGCTTACAATTCCCAGCCCCGGCGATATTGTTTATGTATTAATTGTTGTGCTTTTTCAGAGTTCATTACTTTCAGCTTCCTGGAATTCCATTCCAGTTCTTCACCACTCTGATAGGCCACCGTGCCCAACAACACTGACTCGGTCAAGGCTCCTGAATAATCAAAATTACATGTTGTTCCACCATCTTCTTTAATGGCTTGTAACCATTCGTTGTGATGGCCAATGGAGTCTGGAATCCATGGATCAGGGACTCGATGTTCAATTTGTTGTCCTGCGGGAGAAAAAACGATGTGGCGAGAATAATCCGAAAGGATCATTCCTTGAGACCCAATAAACAACTGGCCTCCGCCCCAGGGAGAGATAGGATTGCCTACCAGGTCTTTAAGCCCTTCAATCTCCCTTGGTTTTTTACCGCTATCGTACCAAGTCAGATGAACCGGTGGTTTCTTACCACGAGCCGGATACTGATAATCCACAATGCACCATGCTGGTGTACTGACTGGATCAACCTCAGGCCCCTGAGCCTTCACTCGTACAGGGTTGCGTAAATCCAAAGCCCAGTGAGCCAAATCCATAAAATGGCAACCGAAATCTCCAAGTGAGCCTCGGCCGTAATCCCAGAATTTACGCCAGTTAAACGGATGAATATCTGCGCAGTAGTCTCGTTTTGGGGCAGGCCCCAGCCATAAATCCCAATCAACATGTGCCGGCCTTTCAGCCTTCACGAATTTCGCTCCGGTGTAAACCGCTCCTGCCCAGACGTGTGCCCGATCAACTTTACCAATCGTTCCTGACTGTATTAGCTCAACAACACGTCGGTAGTTTCCTAACGCATGAATCTGAGTCCCCATCTGAGTTTTCAGCTTGTTTTCGTTGGCTAGCCTAGCAAGCGTTCTGGCTTCATAGACGGTATGCGTAAGTGGTTTTTCACAATATACGTGTTTTTTCATCCGCAATGCCATGGCCGCGGCTGGTGCATGAGTGTGATCAGGAGTGCTAACAATTACCCCATCAATTTTTTCAGACTCTTTTTCCAGCATGACTCGGAAGTCGGTGTATTTCCTCGCATTCGGAAACGCCTGTGTTCCTGTTTCCAGCAATTTGGAGTCAATGTCGACCATCGCAATTAGATTCTGAGTTGCACAGCCTTTAATGTTTCCCGCTGCTCGACCAGTTACACCAATCGCTGCCAGATTTAGGCGTTCATTAGGAGACGAAGATTCCTCTGCGGGTGTTGGATTAACAAAAACCCCTGAACCAATAACGCTTGCCCCAACGGCAGTAGTAAAATGACGGCGGTTAAGTCGACGTTTATTCCCTGACATGTTTATCTCCCTCGAGCCAATACCGGCCTGGTCAGTCCATTAAATACAAATCCATTATAGAGCATTCAAACCTGAATTACTCTGATTTCACCGCAGACTGTTTCCAGAGAAAATAAGCAGTAGAATGGTGTAAAAGATGTATACAAATCTCAAAACCCACTGAAACCCAGTAAGGAAACACCGGCCATGGCAAGTGTGCAGGACAAAGTCATAATCATCACGGGAAGCACTTCAGGCGTCGGTGAAGCCTGTGCTATTGAAGCTGCCAAAAACGGAGCTGCCGGCATTGTCATTACAGGCCGTGACAGTAGTCGCGGCAATGCCGTGCGGCAAGCTGTGGAAGATTTGGGAACAGATGCAATTTTTGTGGCGGCCGAACTGGCCGATCCGGAACAGTGTCGTAATATCGTTGCCCGTTGTGATGAACAATGGGGCCGGGTTGACGGATTGGTCAATAGTGCAGCAGACACCAACCGGGGCACGATTGAAGAGACCACTGTAGAATTCTGGGACTACCAGATGAATGTCAATGTACGAGCCCCATTTTTGCTGACTCAGCATTGCGTGAAGATTATGCAGCGGGAGAAAATTGCGGGCTCGATCGTCAACATTTTATCCGTAGCCGGATTTTGTGGTATGGACATCTTATGTTCGTACAGCACCACTAAAGGGGCCTTGAGAACACTTACCAAGAACAATGCCCATGCTCTACGTCGCCATCAAATACGCGTCAATGGCATCAACCTCGGCTGGACTGACACTCCTAAAGAACACGTCGTACAACGAGCTCAGGGAAGCCCGGACGACTGGCTGGAAACGGCAGAAGCGGCGTCTCCGTTTGGCCGACTACTGAAAGCTGACGATGTTTCTAAGCTCGTGAATTACCTATTGAGTGACGAATCCGGAATCTTAACCGGCTCATGTATTGACTATTCACAACGAGTGATGGGAGTCTTCCCGCCCGAAAATGTTGTCATGGATTAAGTCTGAAAACCACTTACATTCAGTTACTCAAATAAGACGTGCTCCGCGTCACCGCCCGACTGTATATAAGCCAGCAAATCCAGAATTTCTTCACGTGTCAGAGTATTGAGCAGCCCGACCGGCATCATCGATGTCTTACCCGGAAGAATTTCGTCCACCTCGTTTGCCTTGATCTCAATGACTGCGGACGGCGCCTTGGGGTCAATCGCAACAGTTAACTGCTGATCATTCTGATCCAATATTCGTCCCTGATAGATCTTACCGTCCAAAGTGATTATCGAATGTGTTTTGAACTGATCCGACACCTGCACCGATGGTTCGATGATTTCTCTCAATAAGACCTGCGAACTATAACGACGGGCGGCTCCCGTTATATCAGGGCCCAGAATTCCTCCAATGTTGCCAAAACGGTGACATTGGATACAAGTTGCCGTCGTGAACATCCGTTTTCCAACTTCATACGAGCGTCCTTTCGGGAGATTAGAAGCGTCGGTTAATAAGTCATCGATTTTCCAATTTTTGATAAACTTTCGGGGAGTTGGAGATCCCGTAGGTACTGCACTTTCAATTTCCGCATGGATTAACGAATCAAAACTCTGTTGCTGACCACTGGACAGCCGCGACACAAAATCTGCCCGCATACGCTGAACATAAATCTGATAGTGTCCACCTCCTATAAAATCGCCAAGAGCTGCAGCTTGCTCAGCATCATTCATCCTGCGTAAATACGTTTCCTGGCTTTTGTTATTCCAGCCTTCTTCCGCCACTCGAAGAGTCATGCCATAGAAGAGTAAATCTTCCTGAGTTCGGGCAGATTGCATCAGGGGAACAAATGATGAAATCGCACTCGGCTTGCGCAGGTAAACCAGCATACGGCAGATTTCATGGTTGAGATCTGTATTCTCTGCTGGTAGCAAATTCTGTACGACTTCCCCCAATTCCTCTTTACTACCATCGCCAACACTTTCAACTCGGGCAAATCCCACATTTAATGCCCTTATCCAGTCCAATTGCTGCCGCGAATCCATTTTTCGAGTATCAAGAGCCATCAGTTTTTCGACGGCGTCGTGCTTCTGAAGACTGTCTCCACAACGAATCAAAGCAAGCAACGATTGAACAGCCACGTCTGCTCGAGATTGCTGTAATGCCCGGGATGCCCACTGGTCAAGTGGCTGATGTTCCAGGGCGATTCGAGCTGCGTAACGAATATGACGATCCTCATGACTCAGTGATTTCCAGATTGTACTAATCTGCTTACCAGCGTTTACACCATGAAACTGCTCTAGCTGTCGCCGCGTCGCTCGCAAATCAATCGTTTCACGAGATTCCTTTTCAATGAATTCGTCTTCTTGGTCACCTATATATGTGACACGGTAAAGTCCTGACTGAGTACGCCGCCCACCGATCGTAATATACATGGCACGATCATGAGGGTTAATGATGACATCTGTAAGCGGTAAGGGAATCCCCGATAGGAATTCGTTAAGTTCACCTGAATAACTACTCCCATCCGGGCTTAATTTAACGCTGTAGAGTTTTCCGTAAGTCCAGTCACTGATAAACAACGAGTCCTGCCAGTATTCAGGAAAATCCGCACCATAACCAAAGGTAATCCCAGTGGGTGATCCCTGACCTACATCTACAACCGGAGGAAGGTTATCAATGAAATAGGGAAGCCACTTGCCAGTTCCAAACCGCCAACCAAATTCGCCGCCGCTGACAACGTGACAAACTCTCGTAGGGCGATACCAGGGGGTGCCAATGTCCATTTCCATATCAGCATCATAGGTAAACAATTCACCGTCTTTGTTAAACGCCAGATCAAAGGGATTTCTAAATCCTGCGGCTACCAGATCCCAAACTGTGCCGTCCGGCGAAACCTGACAGACCCACCCTCCCGGAGCCATTACATTCGTGTTATGACCATTGCTACAAGGCTGGCGAGGCAATAGTTGGTCTTCACCCCAGTTATTAGGTAACCGGAAATGACGGACTCCTTCAGGCAGTGCTGTATTATTGCCGGCCACGACATAGAGAGATTTTTTATCGGGCGAAAGCACTATACTGTGAGGACCATGTTCGCCCCCCCGACCTGGCAGTAACTTAAGCACTTCCACTTTATCCAGCTGATCGTCTCCATCAGAGTCTGTCACTTTATACAGCCCGGACTCGTATTTACCGCCTTTATTGACAACAACGTACAAAGCGTCAAACGCATAAAGTAGCCCCTGAGCTTCTCCTAAATCGACATTAATCTTTTCAAGCTTAACGGCGCCTGTCCCACCGATAGGCGGCGGAGTGACTCTCAATAGACCACCGTACTGATCACAAACAATTAATCTTCCCTGGTCATCTGATGTCAGACTCACCCAGGAACCCTGAGTCGCTTTAGGAACGGAATACAGTAACTCCACTTGAAAGTCTTCCTGGATTACAAGTCCATCCGGATCAGTAGCCTGCTCAGCGGGCGGAGCATCAGAAGCGACAATTTCGATCGATTCAATCCTCATTTTCATTTCCCGAGAGCCGGGGTCGATTCGTAATGCGACAAGCGGAGCTTCCGTGTAGAAATAAGTCTCATACGTCCCAACACTTTTTCCACGACCCGCCATTTTGAACCGCACAGACCTCCCTTCACTAGTTCCGGGATTCTTTGTGGTAGTCCAGAAAATCTGGCTGTTCAAAGTCCCTTGAACAGCAGCTTTAATAATGATTCTTTTCCATCCCGCAGGGCCTGAAACATCTGCAATCATATGCGGGTCTCCTCCGGTCGAAGTAACGACGAGCCCGTTTTCAGAAGGGTCAAGTTTGATTTGCGACAATGGTTTCCACTGGGAGAAGTCTGCCTGAGACTTCCAGGCCTTGATGGATTCTGTTTCCTGCTGCCAGGCAATGATTCTATCAAGGCTTACCGTGGAAAAGATTGCCAGCATACAAATAAACAGAACTGAACAACGATGGGTAAAAGGATTGTATGACATGATGAAGGTGCCCTTTGAGCGTCACAACCGATTGAAGTCCTCAAAACATCCATTGTAACCAAAACCATGACAGCATCGTTACACTCGCTTGACGCAAACAAATCGATCAATGCCAATTGGAGGATTGATCGCTTTCAGGTAATCTTAATAGCCAACACCATCATTGTTTATTCTGCACGCCATTCAGACTGACCCGCTTTTCATGCCAGCCACAAACATTATCAATGACATCCCGCTAATAGATACACACTCACATCTCGACAGTGATCAATTTGACGGAATTCGGGCAACGATTATGGAGAATACATCACGCGCCGGAATTGAAAAGATGATCTCCATCGGGTGCAGTTGGGGATCGAGCCAAAAATGCTTGTATCTGACTTCGGTCTATCCAAACGTCTTTGCTTCGGTGGGCATTCATCCAAATTACACCAGTGATGCGGCACCTGATCACTGGGACCGAATCGTTGCGATGTCACAACACCCTAAAGCAGTTGCCCTAGGAGAAACTGGCCTCGACCGATACTGGGATTTCTGTCCATTCGAATTACAACAGGACTACTTTGATCGACACATCCGTCTGAGTCAGAAAACTGGAATTCCCTTTGTTGTGCACATGCGTGAGTGTGAGCAGGACATTCTTGACATGCTGATTGAAGCGAGGCAACGAGGGCCTTTACGAGGTGTGATGCACTCGTTTACTGGTGATCTGAGCATGGCGCAGCAGTGTCTGGAATTGGGAATGTACATTTCGTTCGCTGGAATGGTGACATTTAAGAAAAACCAATCGCTTCGTGATGTTGCGGCAACTATTCCATTGGATCGACTATTAGTCGAAACTGACAGTCCCTACCTGTCACCTCATCCACTGAGAAGCAAGCGTCCTAACGAGCCCGCATTCATGGTACATACAGCCCAATGTCTGGCAGATGCCAAGGAATTACCATTGCCTACTTTGGCAAATATTACGGTGCAGAATACCTATCGACTGTTCGACAGGATGCACTCTTAACCTACACTCGAGTTACTCGACTCGGCAAGCTTCATGAAGCGTCTGCCGTTTCGCCGGACACGATTTCCTGGAAGGTTTCGAGGTGAGCCTGAGCATTACCAAGAATTTCTTCCGCGATCGCTCTATCTCGCGTATCTACTTCAAGAGAATTGACACATTGCAGGATAACATCAATGTCATCCTGTTGCGTTACAAGCAGGACATTAAGCAGATAGTCCAAGGACACATCGTGAAAGCTTGTAAACGTTAACGGATATGCACCGGGCTGTACAATTCCACCCAATTCAAGTATCCGTTCACCGAGAACTTTGACACTTCGTTCCTGATCTTCAATCGCGTCTTTAACTAAAGCCATCGATTCTTCCTGACCGTAAGCGACCCATGGCTCGGCGTATTTTATGTAGGAGACGAGTGAAGCGTTGTAAACGCCAAGCATTCGATTCAGGATGTCAATTGTGCTACTCATTTTTTACTATCCGTTTTATCTCTGACTCATTCGTTGCTTAGCTGATGAAATTTTTGACCGCTTCGTCAGCAAAACCAGCCACCCATTGCCAGCAGACGATTAGAAAAACAGTTGGAATCGTGACCAGAACAATGTAAGCCATTTCAAGCTTACCAACTGGCCTATCCCCGAAGTGGTGCTCATCATTTGGCTCACCCATGACCATGGTCTTAATTACCCCAAGATAATAGAAGAGACTGATGGCCGTGTTAATTCCACCGGCAAGCAGCAGAATTAGTAAGGCCGACGAGCCGGCAGAGCTATATCCATCCGCCAATGACGCGAAAATTGCAAATTTCCCCAGAAATCCGGAGAGAGGAGGAAGGCCTACCAAACTAAAGAAAATCAACGCCAGGCTAATAACCAGAACCGGTCGGCTTTTGACCATGCCTGAATAATCTTCAATTTCTTCACTGCCAACATAGTTTCGCAGGAAGGCAATAATGGCAAACGCTCCCAGATTCAAAAACGTGTAAACCACGATGTACTGAATCAAGGCACTAGCAGCTTCTTCTGCTGCTTGATTATTAGTCCCCAGCATCACCATGAGAGGTGAAATCGCCATCATCATATAACCCGCATGCGCGATGGTCGAATAGGCTAACAGACGTTTAATATTCTTTTGACCATAGGCTGCCAGATTACCAAAGGTCGCGGTTACCACTGCAAAGAAGGCAACCAATAAGCTGATGAAATTACGGACAGGCGTCAAAGCTTCATCGTGTACTTGTTTAATTTCGATCCGAGGATCGACTTCGACCATTGTTTCCGCAATCTCCTGATCAGCATGGGTGGACTCTTCCACTGCAACTTTTTCGACCGGTGTTGACGATTTAACATCGACATCGTCCCGTTCGAACGTCACCATTTGCGTAGCCGATAGACCACTTTGAATTGTTTCCTGCTGAACACTGATAGTCTGAGGAGGCTCAATTTGATTAAGTGGTACAGAGCCAAGACCAACAGCAAGTCGCAACAGCAACGCCAACGCGGCAGCTTTAGACGCAACACTCAGGAAGGCATTCACTTCAGCACAAGCTCCGTGAAATACATCTGGAGCCCAAAAGTGGAAGGGGACAGCCGAAAGCTTAAAAGCGATGCCAACTGCAACCATGACTGCGGCTAGACATAGCACAGCCTGTTCACCAAGTCCTGCTGCCGGAATGATTTCAGCCAGAGACAAAGCCATCGTCGGCAAATGAGCGGTCCCAGCCAAACCAACCAACAAGGAAATCCCATACAACATCACTCCGGCTGCACCTGCTCCGTAGATGGCGTATTTCAAGGCAGATTCACTTCCACGCTTACGACCTTTAATTAGTCCGGCGAGCACATACGACGGGACACCAGCCATTTCGATTGCCATAAATACGATTAACAAGTGGTTGGCTGAAGCCATCAAACACATACCCAGTGTGGATCCGAAGACCAGCGAATAGACGTCAGCGCCATCTTCTTTGTCCGGTACTCCGGAAATTTTGGTGAAGATGAGAAACAATACTAAAAAGAGCATCAGGATCGAGCGAATTGCTACTGTTAATCCGTCGTGTACTAACAATCCCGTAAACAATTCTTCGCTTTGAAGGCTACCACCAAACAGCTGCAGAGGATTACTTGAAATTAGCCCGACGACCGCTCCGGTCAATGCGACCCAAAACAAATCTATCCTGTTAGTAATCAACCGCACAGCCAGAAATAATGTGATAAAGACACACAACGTGATCTCCGGCATAAACAGCCCTAGGCTATTGGCCGAGTCCGCTTTGAGGGCGTCTATCAGTTGATAAAAGTCAGTTGTTGATTCCATTGGTTTTTTAACTTTTGGAAAAGTTGTAATTCACAAAACCGTATTTCGATATTTGGTTTCAGTTAGTTGGACAGTGCAATATCTGAAGATGTTGACGAGTCAGCAGTTTCACCTTCGCTGTGTGCTTCACCTTCTTCGGCATCATCACCTTCGTCATCAGCTTCAACTTGTGACTCGTCAGCTTCTTCTGCCTGTGCAAGTGCGTTTTCATAACCCACTCGCCATTCATTCAATGAAGTAACCTGTTGATCGACCGTTGCATCCATGTATTGAATCAGTGTGTTCGGGAACACACCGAAGAATATGGCCAGTGCAAGTAAGATCGCTCCAGTAGAGAACTCGCGTGAGTTCACTGGCTTAATTTCTTCTGCGTGAGGTCCGGTGTACTCAGGTCCCAGATAGACCCGTTGTAACGTCCAAAGGATATATCCCGCCGTGAAAATCACAACGCTGGCGGAAATAATGGCCAGCAAAGGACTGAATCTCCAAACACTCAGGACAACTAAAACTTCACCGATAAAACCACATAGCCCAGGAAGCCCCAATCCGGCAAAGAAGAGTCCCATTGCCAACGCGGTATACTTCGGCATTAAGCCATAGAGCCCACCAAACTCATTAAGATTTCGATGGTGAACCCGGTCATAGATAATACCGACCATAAAGAACATCCCGGCGGATGATATCCCGTGGCCAATCATCTGATACATCGCACCTGTGATTCCCATCTTCCAGTAGTCTCCGTTGCCCATCATACTCCAGACACCGAAGCCAACAACGACATATCCCATGTGACTAACCGAACTGTAGGCAACCACTCGTTTGAAATCCGTCTGTGCTAGTGCGGCAAACGCACCATACACCATGCTTCCCACCCCTAAGCCGACAACGACATAGGACAGCTCCAGACCGCCTGCGGGACAAATCGGGTAACAGATACGAATGATACCGTAACCGCCCATTTTCAGAAGCACACCGGCCAAAATCATCGAAATAGGCGTCGGGGCTTCCACATGAGCATCTGGCAACCAAGTATGAACAGGAATCGAGGGTACTTTGACGATAAAGCCAATAAACAGTAGCAGGAAGCACCACCATTGAAGTTCAGCACTAAAACAATCGGTGGTCTGAGCGAGCTCTGCCAATGCAATCAAATTAAAGGTATGCACCGGACCAGTGGCTTGAGCAACCGTATCTGCGACACCAGCTGTAATAATGTGATCATTGGTAAGAGTGGTAAGTATGGCAGGGTCAAGCAAAGTCAGGTCACTATTGAAATAGATCATCAGGATCGCGATCAACATCAGGACTGAGCCGAGCAGAGTGTAAAGAAAGAATTTAATGGCTGCATATTCACGACGCGGGCCACCCCAAATGCCGATGAGAAAATACATTGGCAGAAGCATAACTTCCCAGAACACATAGAACAGGAAGAAGTCGAGTGCCAGGAAGACGCCGATCATTCCGGTTTCCAACAAGAGAAACAGAATGCAGTACGCTTTTACATGTTTTTTAATAGACCAGCTTGCCAGAATCGCCAAAATACTCACACCTGTGGTCAGCAGAATTAGCGGGAAGCTGATCCCATCAATACCCATCGCATAAGCNATGTTAAATGAGGGAATCCATTCGGCACTGAACGCGTTTTGCATCGAAGACGCCGCAGCGTCGAACGCCGTATCACTTGAAAACAGAAAGGCTCCGAGTGTGACAAGAAACGTAAAGATACCAAATGCCAATGTTGCCCCGAGCAACATATTCTGATTCTCTTTCTCATTGACTCCGTCTTCGTCCTTCTTGCTGGGCATGAAAGCGATACAAAGTGCTCCAAGAGTTGGTAGAAATACAATTAAGCTGATTAATAACATGTGTTTACTCTTCCAATTGTGGTGAAGCGGGGAGCTTCGAGTTATAGGAAAAAGAGTTTCTTTTAGTTCAATTCAAAATGCTCTATTTGGTATTGGCCGCAGCCGGATCCCACATAAAGCTAACAAAGACAAAAATTGCCACTGCACCAATAACGATAAACAAAACGTATTGACGCAGATTTCCGGTTTGAATCCGTCGTAGTGAAGTCCCCACCCGGTAAACCGAGCGACCTAACCAGTCAACGAATCCATCGATCACAAATCCATCCGCAACCTTCGTCCAAACATTTGCGACTCTCTTTGTCGCTCGAGCGGAGAAGTGAAGGATTGTGTCAAAAATATTCTTATCAATGGCTGAGACAAAAGCACCGATGACTTTGGAAGGCTTCACAAAAAGGAAGTCATACAGTTCATCGAACCACCACTTGTTTCGCAGGAAGCTGTGAATACCCGAAAACTGCTCCTTCACCTCTGACGCTTTAAGGTACTTACTCGGCGGAGTGGCATACATTAAGAATGCCAGCGTAATTCCGATAATTCCTGACAAAGTAGCAAGTAAGGTAACCGGGAATTTCACTCGAGACATATGACTTAAGTGTTCGTCCGGCACTTGGATATCAGAACCTAAACCAGCCAGAGTCTGACCAGCAACAGCTTCAGGTCTGGCCGCTTCCAACATATACCCCAGTTCCGTACCGGGCGATAACGGATTAGTCCAAGCTACGCCAATGGCCATAATCGACAAAATTAGCAGCGGGTGAACCATACGAGGGTATTCATGAGCGTGAGAGAATCTTTCTTCATCTCGAGGTTTACCAACAAACGTCATGAACCACATGCGGAACATGTAGAAGGCCGTAATAGCAGCACTTCCCAGAGCAATCCAGAAAAATGGGCCGCCAAATGCCCAACCATTGTGGTCTCCCCAACTAAAAGCCTGTTCCAAAATGGCGTCTTTGGAATAGTAGCCACTCGTCCCAATGACAAAGGGGATTCCGGCACCAGCAATGGCAAGACAGGCAATAAACATGGTCCAGGCCGTAATTGGTATTTTCTTACGGAGCCCGCCCATTTCAGTCATTTCATTTGTATGAACGGCATGAATGACGGAGCCGGAGCCCATAAACAGCAAAGATTTAAAGAAGGCGTGAGTAAACAAGTGCATGAGGCCAGCCACCCAACCACCGACACCAAGCGCCATAATCATGTAGCCCAGTTGAGAAATAGTGGAATAGGCCAATACTTTCTTGATGTCGGTTGCAACGATAGCAATCGTCGCTCCGATAAACAACGTAATGGTTCCAATGATAGCGATCACAAACAATGCTTCCGGCACCAGCATCGGGAAAAACCTTCCTACCAGAAATACACCCGCGGCAACCATGGTCGCCGAGTGAACGAGTGCTGAAACCGGTGTAGGACCTTCCATCGCGTCAGGAAGCCAAATATGAAGAGGGAACTGTGCACTCTTCCCTACACATCCGCAGAAGATTCCGAGTCCACCAACAATCATGAGCCAATATCCAAGTGGTGACTTATCTTCTTCAGCCCGAGCCGCATTGATTTGGTTTAATGCTTCATCATCGGAAATACCATTTTCTTTAGCATATGTATGAATTTCATCCGCATAAAACTCAGTCGCAAATCCGCTGGGAATCGATGTTTCCACGCCAGGATGCGTATGTCCGTAAGAGGCCACAACCTCAGTATGGGTTCCGGCTTCCCCCATTTGACTGAACAATTCGTCGTAATTAAATGTTCCAAATCCCGTCCAGAAGATCATTAAACCGATAATCATTCCGAAGTCACCAACACGGTTTGCGATAAACGCTTTGTTGGCAGCGGTGGAGGCACTTTTACGTTCTACATAAAATCCAATCAGGAAAAATGAACAGATACCAACCAACTCCCAAAATACGAAAGTCATGGCAATATTACCGGCCAATACCAGTCCCAGCATGCTGAAACAGAAGAGTGACAATGCCTGGAAAAATCGCGGATAGCGACCTTGTCGGTGACAGTGGCTGCCATCCGGCATGATGACTTCATGATCGACAAACTGGTAGTCTTCCTCACTGACATCTTCATCACCATGCCCTGCGTGCGCGTGGTCGTCATGATGATCATCACCTGCATCGTCCGACGCACCAGTCAACCATTTGTGATAGAAGTTCCCCAAAAACCGGTGGTGCTCAGGATCCACGTGATGGTCACGTTTACTCTCAGGTAACTCATCATCCATATACTTTGATGCGTACCAATGAATCAGCGTGGCAATAAAAGTCACCATGCAGAACATCGCAATCGTCAATGAATCAATGTAATAGCCAATCGACAGTGTCAGATCACCGAATGTTCCAAGCGTGTAGTATTCACCATGCGATGCTTTGAACGACGGGCCATGACTATGACCAGCGGCAGCATGAGTTTCTGAGTCATGAGCGTGATCGTGACCTGCTTCATGTACATGGTCATCATGCCTTTCGCTATGAGTTTCAGCATTTTCGGGGGCGTGCTCTTCTTCAACCAGAGCCGTAAATACTTCGCTGTTTAATTTAGTAACAGAAGCCTCCTGCTGATCATGTTCGCCAGAGGACTCTTCAGAGTCTTCATGCTCAGAACGATTAGCATCATCTTCTTCATGGGTATCATGGGCTCCATGCTCTCCATGCCCACCAGAAGCATGTGCTTCTAAATGGTCGAGGTGTTCCGCGTTGGCACTTTTAAGAATTCCAAGCTGCTCTCGATTCGATTTGCCGTCATTGTCTGCGGTAAGCCAGACAAACAGTGAAACAAAGGAAAGCAGTGCAGCACCGGCAATCGCAGCCAGAGATATATTGGCTGCAATTTTGCTTTGTCCGTTACGACGCAACATATGGCCCAAAAAGAGGTTTATAAAAAACGCACTTAAGGGCAGTAATACAGCAACGCCTAGTAATATATGAAGATTATTCATCAGCCGTTTAACTCGTTTGCTCTATCCACGTCCACAGTGTTGTGGTTGTTATAAAAATTCAATGCAATCGCCAGGGCAACAGCAGCTTCGGCTGCCGCAAGAACAATTACAAACAGGGCGATCAACTGACCGTCCAATCCTAAAGACCCTTCCGGGCGAAGCACCTTACTTCCAAACGCAATGAAATTCATATTGGCGCCATTGAGGACCAATTCAACGCCCATCAAGACTCCGAGCAGATTTCGTTTTGTGGCCATGCAGACAGCGCCAAGTACAAAGAGTACTGCACCTACTGCCAGATACCAGGAAACGGATACTGTTCCAATCAATAACATTTTGAAATTCCAGTCACTTTCTTTAGTGAATGATTAGTTTTCATTTTGAGGATCGAGCGGGTTTAGCGCTGACTTTCCTCGATGAGTTACTACATATGTTTCTTCTTCAAGTTGTTCCGATTCATGCTCCATCTTGAACAACATCAGCTTAGCACGACTACTCTTGTCATCAGTAGCATGCGAAAGCTTTTTAGTCCGAGCCATGTAGGCCGCACCGATCAGAACAACCAGCAGGTGAATCGATACAATAATAAAAGGCATCAGATAACCTGATTTACCATCATCGACTGCGTCTCCGGAATCACCTAGCTTATCTACACGTATACCGGTCAGAGCCAATCCCAAGGGAGTGGCTTCCTTAGTGGCTTCAACCTGTGCATCATTAATGTCCTGCGGAGTGCTCCAGTCATCTGCACCAAAGGCCGCGAACAATAGTACCATCAGGAGCGAACCACCAACGATCGTCGCCAGAATCCAATCCTGCGTGTGGGTATCCATATTGATAAAATCTTTTTGGGCTGTCAGCATGACCCCAAAAATAAGTAATACCAAGGTACCACCCACGTAAATCATCAACTGCATCGCTCCAACAAATTCTGCTCCGGCCAGAAAAAACAAACCGGCAGTCGAACCTAGAGAAAGCACAAGGTAAAAGGCCATACGAACAACATTCTTACTAAGCAACACACCAAAGCCGAAGCCAACAGCTGTTGCAGCAAATATAATAAAGAAGAATTGATGCCAGTATGGCCAGGCAACTGCGATCAGATCCATTATCGCTCACCTCCTTTCAAAACTGAAACAGGCACTGTTTTTAGGGGCACCTTATTAACTTCAGTTTGCGTATCGTTTTCATGAGGTATTGGTGCTTCAGATGAATCAGCTGTCTCATCCTGATCAAGTAAAACCTTATCCTTCAACCCAGCTGTCCACAATTCGTGATATTCGTATCGATGTGAGCCCGTCAACGTGGTACCTGTCGGCAAATCGAGAGCCTGCCAGGTAGTCGCTCCCAGAAATCCTATCGCTGCCAGCGGGACACAGTATTTCAGGCACATTGTCATTACCTGATCAATACGTAGGCGGGGGAAAGACCAACGCACCCACATCATGACCGTCACACCAATACACCCCTTAATTAGCAAGTTCACAACTCCAATGATTCTCGAAAGAATCAGGCCAAACTGAGTCGCTGCAAAAAATCCATCATTCTTCGCCGTCTCCTCGCTAAATGCCTCCATGCCGGGATTTCCCAAACTATCACCGGCAAATCCTAAGATCTCAGTGACTGGAATTGGTCCGTGAGGTCCACCAAAGAATAGAATGCTGGCCAGTGCTGAAACGATAAACATCGAACTGTACTCCGCCATGAAGAACAAACTCCAACGCAACCCCGAGTACTCGGTATGAAATCCAGCGACCAGTTCACTTTCAGCTTCAGCCAGGTCAAACGGAGCTCGATTCACACCGGCAGTGGCACAGGTAAAGTAAACAATGGCCGTCAGGAAGGTAAACGGATCATTGAAGACCAGCCAATTAGTAAGGAAACCAGCCTGCATATTTGCGATGGTCGTAAGATTCATCGTCCCACAAATCATAACGGGGACGACAACACACATTCCTAGTGGTACTTCATAGCTAACCACCTGAGCGGCTTCCCGCATAGCTCCGAACAGCGACCATTTCGATCCGGAAGCATAACCCGCCAGAATGACACTAAAAACTTCCAAACCCAACACTGCCAGCACAAAAAAGACTGCCGTATTAATATGCAGCCCGACGACACCATCGGCAAACGGCAAGGCGATAAAAGCGGCATAACTAGCAGCCAGCCCAACATATGGCGCGATCTTAAAGAGGAACTTATCTGCCAAATCCGGCGTGACATCCTCTTTGGCAATTAGCTTAATCCCGTCAGCCAACGTCTGCAACCAACCAAATTTACCACCAACACGTGTTGGTCCAAGCCGATCCTGAATACGGCCAGAGATCTTACGTTCCATCCAAATGAACAGCAGCGCCCCCACTGCAACAACGTGCAGGATCAACACGGCCGCCACCAAAGCAGCTACAACGTAACCGAACCACGAGCCTTCGATGTTTAATATGTAATTTACAAAATCTGCCATTTAACTGGCCTTATTCCTAATTGCCTCTAAATCGATAACAACTAAACCTGACTGCCTTAGCGGTCAATTTCCCCCATCACCACATCCAGACTTCCTACAATCGCGGGAATATCTGCCAACAAAATCCCCTGGCAAAGCGGAGCGGTTACAGAGAGATTACAGAACGAACTACTTCTGGCACGAACCCGCCAGGGAATCGAATCACCGTTACCAACCACATAAAATCCCATCTGCCCCCGAGGCGCTTCAGTTTCCATATACGCCTCTTTCGCCGGGAGTTTCTGGACTAGCTTGATTGGTTTACCCCAGTCACCTGAAGTAGCTTCATACTTTTCAATAGCCTGCTCAATCAATCGGACAGACTGCACTACTTCGAGCATACGGACATAGAATCGATGCCAGCAGTCCCCAAGAATAGCCTGACGAGGAATTTCGGGGTAATCCAGTGAATCACCATGAAATTCGTAATTCGATTCCGGGTACTTGCCGGTTTCAGGATCTGCACAAATTACATCAAAGACGTAACCTTCATACATTTCCGTATATCGTTCTTCTCCGTGGAATCGCAAATCATGATATACTCCGCTACCCCGAAGTACAGGCCCGGTACATCCGTAATCGATGGCCATCTTTGCCGACATTACTCCGATCCCCGCTGTACGAGATACAAAGATCGAGTTAGTCGTCAACAGAGTATGCAATTCAGGAACAACTTCCTTGAATTCAGCAAGAAACTGTCGACATTTGTCAGTCCAACCTGCAGGAAGATCCGCAGTCGCCCCACCTGGCGTGAGATAACTATAAGTCAACCGCGCACCACAAGCTTCCTCAAACAGATTGAGTATTTTCTCGCGTTCACGAAATCCATAGAGAAACGGAGTAAAAGACCCTAAGTCCAACCCATAGGTACCCATCGCCACCAAATGACTGGCGATCCGCCCCATTTCAGAAATAATGACTCGCAAATGACGACCACGTTCCGGCAGATCATATTCGAGCATTTTTTCAATGACCAGCGACCAGCCAAGATTCATATTCATCGCGGCCAGATAATCCATGCGGTCGGTATAAGGAATCCACTGACGAGCCGTCAGGTTTTCCCCAATCTTTTCCGCGCAACGATGCAGATAACCAAGGTGAGGTTCCACATCGGATACAACTTCACCATCGGTACGCAACACAAGGCGCAACACGCCATGTGTACTAGGGTGCTGTGGTCCCATATTGATGAGCATCTCATCCGTTCGGACATCAAACTCAATTACGCGAGGATCGTCAATCTTTGAAGTGGCCATACTCGAATTAATTCCACAAATACCGTTGCTGGTTTTACTACCTGTTTTCTTTTCAAACGCCGTGATTAGCGACCTCGAATGCCGTGATATTCCAGTGGCATTTCATAGTCTTTACGCAATGGGTGCCCTTCCCAATCATCCGGACATAAAATCCGCTTCAAGTGAGGGTGCCCCAAAAAGTTAACACCTGAAAGGTCATAAGCTTCACGTTCATGCCAGTCAGCAGTCGACCAAACCCCTGCAACGGAAGGCACGCCAGGCAGATCGCCCTCAACGCCGTTTTTCCAACGAGGGATTTTTACTTTGAGAACCAAAGTCAGTTTGGTAGCAATACTACTCAAGTGATAAACCAATTCTAGATGAGGGTCCCAGTCAACCTTGGCGGCCTTTTTCGGATCAGTATGCAAATAGTCCACAACCGTGATACTGTTACACATATCAAATCGAAATCCTTCGGCTTCTTTAAGATACTGACAGACTTCGACCAGCACGCCGGGGGTTACTTCTACCCATTCATCAATCGCTTCCAGGTTGACGTCGATGATACCTTCACCGAATTTCGCCCGGAGTTCTGACACTAGTGGGATTTCACTCATTTGCTCGTTTACCTTTTTTCGCTCTTCTGCCTGTTCAGTGCTGTTCGTCCCGCAACGCTTTTATTGGCACTCAAACCTCAACCGCTCTACGCCTCAGTCGGAGTCCGGTCGCGGCGACGTTCGTTTACCACAGCCTTCACCCAATCGAGATCACCTCGTTTCCAGACATAGAAGAAACCAAGCATCAGTACAACAAAAAACACGCCAATGTCGATCAACGTGATTAACGATAGTGTTTTAGCACTCGCCGCAATAGCCTCTTGACCACCCGCAGGAATGGTAGGAGACTGCACTCCCATTTCCTGCAGCAGACGAGTAGCATTTTCTGTTAGATCATTTGCCTGAACCGCCTGTCCCGCTTCAGCTAACTCAGCTAACTGTTCAGACTTCCCAAAAACGGTCGCCCAGGGAAAAAAGAAAGCCACTTCTACATCAAAGATAATAAAAAGCAGGGCAACGATATAAAACCGCAGGTCAAACTGCACATAGCTTGAACCAATTGTTGGTTCACCACATTCATAAATCTCACCTTTTTCCTGATGAGGATTATGCGGACGCAGGAATCGGCCAACCAACAGGTTGACGAAAACGAACACCAAACCGATCCCAACGAACAAGGCCAGGTAACCAACAATACTGACTGAAGATTCCAGTGCTGCCTGTGCAAATACCATTGTTATTCCATTTATAAACTGTGAAGCCGTGAAGCCCTTAAGCAGGACCTTCAGCAACTTGTTCTACCACCAATTCCGCAACACTTTGGCGGCCGTTAAATCCAGCATCTATCTCATGCCAGTGTTCCACCGAAGGCTCACCCAGTCGCCAACAAAGATAGACCACCCGACCATCCTTCTCGGCAGGGAAATCAACCAAATCAATTCGTCCGTCGGGTCCATTCTTGGGCTCTGCACCAAGAGCACGCAATTCGTCTATCAACTCATGCAAACAACGCGTCTGCCGTTCAAGTTCGGCCTGTTCGTAAACCAATTCTTCGGCATACGGATCCCCTGAGCCTTCCAACTCTCGACCGGCACTAATCGTAGCTAAATGACGCTGACGCTCGAAAACCACTGCCGATAACTCTGCCAAATCACTTGTGATGGCGCGCACCAGAGGCAGTGACGCATTCGCCTGCTCGAGGGTGAACAATTTCAAAGTTTGATTTGGAGACATCTGCTTTTCTTTAAGGAGTCTGTTTTTTAATGGTGCTACGACTGCTCTTCGTTCGGTCCCTGATGAACCGGATTAACGATAACCTTTGACTGTGCCACTGCGGCGGGATTAAGCGTGGCTCGCCCCCAACTAACATCCAATGGCAACCGTGAGTAATCCACGATCGTTCCGTCACGACTGTAACAACTCAGGTCATGCGAGGCGCCCATAAAGATACAATCTACCGGACATGGCTCTACACAAAGTGCACAAAACATACACTTCGAATAGTCAATCGTATAGCCAGTAATTTTAAAGCCTTTACCGACAGTGACCTTTTCCTTGCCGATATAGATGCAATCCACTGGACAGGCCTTAGCACACGCGTCACACGCAATACAGGTCGTCAGGTCGTAACGATGGAAACCCCGGTAACGCGCAGAAACCGGAACCGGTTTCTCGGGATACTCGTATTGCTCGGTAAAAGTACGACGGTCGGGATCATAGGTCTTGCGCCAATACCGTAAAGTTATCAGCAACCCATTGATTGTCGTTTTGAAGACAGTAACGATGTTTTCCAGCCACTGCTTGAATGACTTAGAGAAACCAACTCTTTGCTCTTGAAGTTCCATGGACGAGACGAACTAACAACAAAATATACGCACGAATATAAAAAGGGCAGTAAATGACCCATAAGAGTATAAGAATATCTATTTGAACAGCTTAAGAATAGCCCCATCAGGTGTGAAAACAGCTAAAGATAAAGAGAATTTCATAGGCCTTCCCGGCAATGCTTCAGATCGGAAACCCGAACTATTGCTGATAGAACTTGGCCAACGATAATAATCTCTCGATTAAATAGCCTCGAACTCTGCTATTAATTCGTGAACCCTCTTCTGAAGTCCCATCCCGGAAAAGGTAACGGAACGATCTGAGCACGCCAAAGTGACCACTTATGAGGGTTATAGCGGCTAATAAGACCTGTTTTGTACAATTTCAGAGAAGATTTTTAGGTATCGCTTGCCCCCACCGTTACACATCGTAGAGTGAAGTAACTCCTATAGACCGATCTTTCACTCAATGACGGTTGATACGAGCTACTGTTTTGAAACTCTTTTGAATGTATTTTCTAGTGTTTCAGCGACCTAAAATAACATTAAAAACGCAGGTATTACCCAAAAGACCAAATGCTGCGTTTAGTGAATAACGGATCACAATTTTTACCAAAGGACTGAGCAATGTTAGTTCTGTCACGAAAGAAGAATGAAAGTATTGTCATCAACAATGACATTACGATCGTTGTTGTCGATATTCGTGGCGATAAGGTGCGACTGGGAGTAGATGCCCCCAAAGAAGTACCCGTCCATCGACAGGAAGTTTTTAACGCGATTCAACGTAACGAAGATGCTGTTACCGAGAACCCGTAAACGGTCGACTTATAAACATTCTTAACACAGTGCTGTCGTTCCGGTAATTCACCGGAAAACCGCAATCGTTCTCTCTGTACTTCCTGACTGGATTTTCCAGCTAGACTTTGAGAAGGCTTAAGCTGATTCCAATTAGTCGCACGCCAAAGCATACCATCCAAATGGGTGGTTTAAGCAGCAGAGAGACACTAAAGCCAGCTAGAGGAAGCAGCTTTTGTACTCAACATGCATTCGGGTATAGGCTTCACAGGGAAAATTGTTTTTTTGGTTACTTTCCAAAAAATTAAATTCCAATTCGCTTCCCCTACTTGACGATAACCACAATCAGTTATTTCATATAAGCATTGGGTTTTATACCTACAAATCGCTGGCCCCTTCGTCTAGCGGTTAGGACTCCGGCTTTTCACGCCGGCAACAGGGGTTCGATTCCCCTAGGGGTCACCTGCGTCACA
>PBCP01000043.1 GCA_002717145.1 Planctomycetaceae bacterium
AAAAGAATCGTCTTTACTGAACATCATGAGTCTCATGCTGCTAGTGCGTTCTTTCCGTCGCCATTTGAACATGCTGCTATTGTCACGCTCGACGGCGTTGGTGAATGGGCCACTACCTCTGTGGGAGTTGGCCATGGTAATAAAATTCAATTAACTCATGAGCTGCATTTCCCGCATTCACTCGGATTGCTTTATTCAGCGTTTACATACTTCTGTGGTTTTCGTGTCAACTCAGGCGAATATAAGTTGATGGGGCTTGCACCATATGGTGATCCCAAATACGCCGATCTGATTCTTAAACATCTCATTGATGTAAAGCAGGATGGTTCGTTCCGGCTCGACATGTCGTACTTCAATTATTGTCAGGGGCTGACAATGACGAGTGCCAAGTTTCACAAACTATTTGGATTACTTCCTCGGCAAGCTGAAGGTGAAATGGACCAGAAGTATATGGACCTTGCAGCTTCGGTACAGTTGGTAACTGAAGAGATCATGCTTCGCGTTGTTGAGTTTGCCCGCAATACTACGGGGCAGTCAAATCTTTGTTTGGCAGGTGGTGTCGCATTGAACTGTGTCGGCAATGGTCGGATTTTACGAGAGAGCTCTTTTGACGATGTTTGGATTCAACCTGCGTCCGGAGATGCGGGAGGCGCGTTGGGAGTCGCTCAGTTTATTTGGTATCAGCTCTTAGGAAATGATCGTGTGGTATCCCGGCCAGACATGCAGGCCGGTAGCCTGCTTGGGCCTGAGTTTACGTCTGCGCAAGTAAAAGAATTTCTGGATGCTGAACAGGTGCAGTATTCCGAATGTGCTGACGATCAGGAATTGACAAAGTCCGTGGCTGGATTGCTTGATGCTGGCAATGTTATTGGGTGGATGCAGGGGCGTATGGAATTTGGCCCGCGAGCCTTAGGGGCTAGAAGTATTCTGGGGGATGCTCGTAGTCGGGAAATGCAGGCAACGATCAACCTGAAAATTAAATTTAGAGAATCATTTCGTCCATTTGCACCAGCCGTCCTGGAAGAGCATGCCAATGATTACTTTGACTTAAATGGGGCATCAAGTCCTTACATGTTACTGGTTGCATCTGTTAAGGAAGATCATCGACTAGATTTGTCATTGGACGATGCTGCACGAGTGGGGGTGGATAAACGGGAAGTCCTTCGTTCCACACTGCCAGCGATTACACATGTGGATTGCTCGGCTAGAGTGCAATCGGTAGCTGAAGACGCGAACCCTCGGTTCCGGAGATTGCTCGAATCCTTTTATCAGCTTACAGGATCCCCAATGGTGGTAAACACGAGTTTTAATATTCGAGGTGAACCCATTGTGTGTCCGCCTGAAGATGCCTACCGCTGTTTTCTTGGGACCAATATGGATGTATTGGTCATTGACCGATTTGTGATCAAAAAACAGGATCAGTCGGGGGCGAGTGAATGGACGCCGGAGTCCAAAAGGCAATATATCAGTCAGTTTCCGTTAGACTAGCGGTACTTAGGAAATGAACAGATGGCATTTGTAGAAATCAATAAGAATCCGCCTCGTGCTCAATTGGCATCATTTGGACGTCTGTGGACACCCGTTTTTGCAATGTTTTTTTCCCTCATGTTCTGGAACGCAGCCTTGTTTCTCGGATGTGTCATTTCCCTGATCATCGGGGTGCTCATTGCATTGATAGGGTGGATAAATCCGCAATGGCTGAAGCCTGTTTTTGTAACGCTGGCTATCGTGACATTCCCCCTTGGTATGTTTATTGGATTTGTATTGATGGCAGGTGTCTATTATCTTTGCATCGTTCCGATAGGTGTAATGTTACGTATCTTTGGAAAAGATCCACTCACCAAACGTTGGGACAGGGAAGCAGAGTCCTATTGGATTGAACGCTCGGATATGGCACCGGTAGCACAGTATTTCAAACAGTTTTAGTTGGATTGACAAATGACCGAAGAGCAGAGCTCCGAAGAATCGAAGAGTGAATTTGAGACGCAGGCATCCCAAACTGATATTGGCGTAGTTCAGGAATTCATCCTGTTTCTGAGGCACAATAAGAAGTGGTGGTTGACTCCAATTGTGATAGCCTTGTTGTTGATTGCAGTTGTAGCTATTTCTGCTGGTACGGGAGCGGGACCCTTTATTTACACGCTGTTTTAATCTGAACATCGTTGTTGCTAATTAATTTTAGGATGTAAATCATTGTGAAAGTGTTGGTGACCGGCGCTGCCGGATTCATAGGATTTCATTTGTGTTCTCGGCTGTTGAGAGACGGAGTCACGGTTTGTGGCGTGGATAATCTCAATGACTACTATGATGTGCGCATAAAACATGCGCGGCTCGAGCAATTGCAGCAATTTGAACAATTTGAATTCGAGCAACTAGATTTAATGGATCCGGTTCCCACTTTTGAATTGTTTGAAAGAGAGTTGGACTCGATAGTTCATCTTGCCGCTCAGGCCGGAGTCCGTCACTCATTAAGTCATCCTCGTGATTACGTTGATGCCAATGTGATGGGGTTTGTAAATGTCTTAGAGGGATGTAGACATTCTGAAATAGGGCATCTGATCTATGCGTCCAGTAGTAGTGTGTATGGTGCCAGTACAGAATTGCCATTTACAGAAAACGGTAATACCGATCATCCCATCA
The DNA here is from genome assembly GCA_002717145.1 of Planctomycetaceae bacterium. Taxonomy (GTDB): domain Bacteria; phylum Planctomycetota; class Planctomycetia; order Pirellulales; family Pirellulaceae; genus UBA721. The sequence continues at coordinate 2,641 of PBCP01000043.1, forward strand.
GCTTGTATGCTGCCACGAAGAAAGCCAATGAGTTGATGGCACACAGCTATAGCCACCTTTATCAGTTGCCGACGACCGGCTTGAGGTTTTTTACCGTTTATGGCCCCTGGGGACGCCCAGATATGGCTTTGTACATATTCGCTAAGTCGATCATGGCCGGCGAGCCTATCAAATTGTTTAATTCCGGCGATATGCAGCGCTCGTTTACGTATGTAGATGATGTCGTCGAACCGATTGCTCGGCTGCTTGAAAACCCACCCTCGTGCGATCCAAACTGGTCGAGTCAGAATCCTGTTTCGGCGACAAGTAATGCTCCTTACCGCATTCTGAATATTGGTGGAGGTGAAGTCGTGTCGCTTGTTCGTTTTGTAGAGTTGATTGAGAAGCATCTTGGAAAGACAGCCGTGAAACAGTTGTTGCCGATGCAACCGGGAGATATACCTGCCACTAGTGTAGATACGACAGCCCTGGAAGAAACAACACAGTTTACTCCGCACGTTTGTATTGAAGATGGAATTCGCCAGTTTTGTGAGTGGTTCTCTGCATACCATTCGTCCGGGGCGTAACGCGTGTATCTGGATTTCGGTTGGAACTATCGGCGCACGCCAGTCTAATTCAATATTCTGCCAACTGCCCAAAAATTCATGCAAGCTACTATTGCCATTAGCGGAACTTTGCATGCCCTTCTGTTTTGAAACGTCGCATTTCGTATGGTGGGCTTTCGCACCTAACTACTGTACGAAGCGAATCAGCTGAGATTCAAAGGTGCACCTCTTCTCGGGGCGCCTTTGGCTGTCAATCCCCCTGGAAACGGGGAGGCCTTCAGAATCCGAGTAAGTGCTTAAGGTAATTGCTATGACGCACACAGCTGATTTTTTCGTCAAAATCGTTAAATGTTACTACAGCCAGAGCATGATTAATTCCGAACGATAATATGGGTGGTTATTTTATGCCACGATGGTAAGCCATTGGAAGATTCGAACAGCGGCCACCAAGTAGACATATACCTTATTCGGAGTAGAAGAATGAATTCTGGGGGGATGAAGTTCTCGTTACGTCAGGGCCTGCTCGCACTTGGTGCACTGTCCTGCTTCGCAGGTGTTTTGTGTATTGGTCAGTTGAGTGCCGACGAAAGCGATAAGCCTGTTAGGTTTAAGCTTTCAGATAGTGGGGATTCAGGTAAGGTAATCTTAATTGAAAAGTCTCCGGAGAAACGCGATACCCAGCGTGTGTTTGATAATGGTCTGCGATTTAAACGGGATGAAAATGGGAATATCTACCGCATCGGCGACTTCAAGGAAATAGAGCCGCGGCCCGAAGTCCGCCCTGAAAAACCAAAAACCGAAGCGCTTATGCCGCCGGTAGAGCTTGAACAAGTTGAAAAAACAAAATCAACTCAACCCAAGGCGAAAACAAAGGCGTTGTTGCCCGAGCTTCCAAGCCTGGACACTCTTTTGCCGACGTTGGAATGGTCAGGTTTTGATGAAGTATTCGATGGTTTTGCGACGGAGTCTAATTCGGCAGTGAAACCGCGTGCTGGAGCTCCTGGGTTAAAGCTGAAATCTCGTTCTCCGTCACAAGTGTCTTCGATGGAACCCAAAACTGTTGAAGAACCCGCGCAGCCTGAAAAAGTCGAACATATGACTGAAGAGGTCGTCAAAGAGGAGCCGCCAACGAAAGTTGTGGAAGAAGCACCTGTCAAAGTGGCGAATACCACACCGCCATCTGAAAGCCGAGTTGACCCCAAAATCGAAGAAGCGGTTGAGAATGAAGGCGTTGTCGAAGACGATGAAGATCAAGTCGATGTTGGCGTGGCTGTCGAGCAGCAACGGAACGTGGATAGCGTCACGGGGTTACCTCTTCTGGCAGACTTGGAATTAAGTGATCTTCACCTGCCGGAGATCAAGATTTCAGAATTAGAACTGCCTGATTTGAGTTTGTTCTTTGGTACAGGTTCGAAGCCTCTCGTTAACAAAAATGGTGAAATTCCTGAGACGATACAGCAACAGGTTGCTGTAGAAGAGCCTTTAGAAGAATCTGTAGATGACATGATTCCAATGGAATCGCCAATGAAAGATGTAATTGAAAAAGAGGAAAGTGAAATAGCAGCTACACCTTCCCTAGACGAAACTAAACCGAAGTCGTCACCGGCGTCGAACACCTCGTTGTTTGATCTGCCATCAATCGATCTCGGCTTAGCAGAGTTTTTTGGGTTTTCGACTGTAACAGAAGATTTGCCAGAAGCGGCAGAGAACACGGATAACGAGGGGCCAGCTAAAAGTGGAACCTCATCACTGGAAGTAAATCCCAATGCCGACATGAGCTTAAAGCATATGGTTCCAAGTAGGAAAAGTATCGGTGGTGCTGGTCATCGGGCAAGTAAAGTGCCGCCAAGTTCAGGTAAATCATATGACTTGTTTTCAGAGTTCAAGATCCCGGAATTTAATAACCCATTTGATTTTGGGGTTGTTGAGTCTCAAGACACCGAAAGTGAACAGAAGGCAGTAAACATTCCCAGACTAAAAAGGCCAGCGGCCCCTAATCCAGACTCCACTATCCTCGATACCTTGCCGAAACTTAATTCAGAACGTCCGACCGTTCCAGGATTAAAGTTGATGCGAACCAAAGCACCGAAAAGTGTGCCTATGGTTGAAGAAACGGATTCGTCTACTCAGGAGTTGGAAGAACCAGATAGCTCGGAATTAGGCTCCGGTGTACCTAAAGCTCCAGTCGATGCAAAGGAGCAGTCAAGCTTGGTTGACCCGGACGAGATCTTGAGCGCATATAAAAAAGAAGAGAAATAGAATGTTGTAAAGAGTGAGGCTCTTTACGAAAAGGAATTGAGATCGTCTGGTAGGGGGGATTGGACGTGTCTCAACGGCTCACGACCGTGTATTCGGTCGTGAGCTTTTTTTATGTATTAGAAACGAAGAACTGGCGTTGAAGACTTACTTCCATGATAATGTCGATATCGTACCGGAGAAGTAATGTCAAACTCTGCCGCAAAGGGGCGTTGTGAGTATTAGATTAATGGTTATTGATGATCACGAGATCATTCGCAGTGGTATTCGTAAGCTGATTGCTGATTCTGAAATTCAGTTGATTGCAGAGTCCAACTCAGGTGAAAACGTTCTTGCTGGAATATCACAATATCAACCGGATGTAATTCTTCTTGATGTCAGGTTGGAGAGGGAAGACGGTCTTGCTGCTCTTGGCCGGGTAAAGATCGAACGGCCACAAATTCCGGTGTTGATGCTTTCCACCTTCGATAATCCGACCTATGTCGCACGTAGCGTGGCCCTGGGGGCATCGGGGTATCTGCTGAAGAACTCTTCGCGGGACAAAATCCTGGAGTCCATTCGCAAGGTTGCAGCAGGCGAAAATGCGTGGACACGTGAAGAATTACGCCGTGTCACTGGAGCTTTGGCTACCCCACGTTTGTCGGCTGACATTGAGGTGTCTCTTACTCAACGCGAAAGTGAAGTTTTAGAGCAAGTTGCCCTGGGTTTGACAAACAAAGAAATTGCGTTGGCTCTCGGTATCAGTTATGAAACCGTAAAAGAACATGTTCAGCACATTTTGCGAAAAGTCGGTGTGAATGATCGAACGCAAGTCGCTGTTTGGGCTGTGCGTAAAGGTTTAGTGTAACGCGAACTCTTCTAAGAACTTGTATCGTAAGTTGGTTTGACTATCGATAGTTTTCAAGAATGATCATGTCCGTTTCGTCTTTTATTTGCTTTCCGTAATAAAGCCATTGGGCATCGGGTGAGATCGAAAAGCCAAAATTATCCCATCTGGCGATAGGTTCCGTAGCAAGCTTTTCAGAATCCTGCGTGTCAAATCGATAGATGTATAGCGACGATTCAGGTTGGTTTGCATTTGTGCCAACAAAATATATTCCTTCCGGTCGTATGTCGATGGCATACGACCGGGAGATATGAACTTTTGGATCTAAGGGGCTCTGAGTTCCATTTGGTTCCATTTCATAAATGTGAGGGCGCCCGCGTTGAAATTTGGCGATAAAGATATTTTCATTATTAGGGTGATCCCAAGTTGCTGTACCTCCATCATCGGTAATAAGTGTCTTTTTGCCGGTTTGAATTTCATAGCGGTAGATACTCGGGCTATCACCACCGGTTCTTGCGTAAATCACTCGAGATTCTTTGCTCCAAAAGGCAGAGTTCGCTTTGAAATCGGGGCCTGTGGCATCATGTACCCGTCCTCCGGTAGCTGCAACATAATACATGTCCCTATAGCCAAGGTGTTGTGAACGAAATAGTAGATACTGGCTGTCAGCCGACCATGTTGGTATGTAGATATTGTGGTGGCTAAGTGAGGTCACCTGACGTGGGTTACTACCATCCGGTTTGGCTACCCAAAGTTCAGGAAATCCGGTTCTTTCAGAAATATAAGCCAGCAGCTTTCCATTAGGCGAAATCTTAGGAGCATAATCCAAACCGGTGGAAGACGGTATGGCTTGTGTTGGACGCAATGCATTTGCGTTCCCACGATGCAGGTTTACTCGTACCAGATCGACTTGTTTACGAACGACCGTATGAACTAAAGAGTTGGTCGTGAAGGAAGTGGAAGGGTGAGTAGCATTAAGGCCGGCACCTCCTACTAATTGAGGAGTACTGCTTCCCAACCGATGACGCCAGATCATGAATGGGCCATTGCGACTTGATGAATAGATTAATTCCCTACTATCGGGAGTCCAGTCAATCCCTCGAATCGGTTTGTTGTCAAACGTAATTTGCTCCTCTTCCCCGCTTTGCAGTTCTTTAAGAATGATATTTGATTCAATACCCTGCAGCGTTCTGACGAAAGCCAGCCATTTCCCGTCAGGGCTAAAAGCTGGATCGTCGTCACGAAGAAAGGCTATATTACTGTCAGTTACCTGCTCCACCTCGTAGCTGACGGGGTTTACGAGGGCGATGACGGCGCCGTTTTCCGTGGGCATGTCAAATGCAATATGTTCACCGTCAGGCGACCAGTCTAATCCACCTTGAATCAATGAATCCGAACTGTAGATCACTCGCTCTGTGCCGCCGATCGCGGAAGTGATAACGATTTGCGTTTGCCCACCGTTTCTACGTATAAATCCAATCTTATTTCCATCCGGCGACCAGCATGGCTGTATATCACCCCCTTTATGTTTTGTTATACGTAGCGGGCGGTCCGCTTCTAGGATTCTTACATAAATATCCCTGTCTTCACCCGGGTTTTCGCGATCTGAATAAGCAACCTGGTTACCTAATGGTGATAGAACTGGATAGGTATCAGGGCCTTCTGCGGAAAAAAGGGGAACGACTTTGGGCGGAGTGTTAGAAGATTGAGTTACGGAGGGGGGGGTGTTGGTCGGCTCCGGCCTTCTATGAATGGGTGGAAGAAAAATTGCTCCGACGAGCGCCAGAATTACTGCAATTGCGACCAGACTACGGAATAAATATGTTTTGCGTCTTAATTGCTGAACCGCAGCGGGAATAGTTAACGATAGGCTTGTGTGACGATCTACTTCAATACTCTGAAGATCAATGAGTAATTCAGTCGCGTTTTGACAACGCAGATCTCTGTCTTGCTCAAGCAATCGTAAGATTAACTGTTCTAGTTTTTCTCCGATGTATGGATTGATAGTTGACGGCGGGGTAATCGTTCCGTTTAGAATGTTGTGGCCTATTAACTCCCGAGTATCACCGGCAAACGGTCGAACTCCCGTGATTAGCTCATAGGCAACGACTCCCAGGGAAAAAAGGTCTGCTCGTTGGTCTGGCCGAAGCCCCCGAATTTGTTCCGGACTAAGGTAGTGTACGCTGGGAGTAAATTGCCCCGAATTAGTAAACCTGACTTCTGCATCGTCCTTGTTAATCGAATGCGGGAGAAAATCCTCGTAATGGGGGTCTCCATTAGATTGCATTAGTCGTCCAAGTCCAATGTCGTGAATTTTGATCTGGTTTCGACTAGTGACAAAAATATTATTTGGATTCAAGTCGCGATGTAGCATGCTATGAGAATGCATAGAGTCTAGTGCTTCAGCAAGTTGCTGAAGCCAAGCTAGAGCACGTGAAAGACTGGGGCGACCTGTATGCAGGACATCTTTGAGTGATTGTCCTTCCAAAAGCTCCATGACGACATAGGGGCGTTGGTCAAACGTGCCAACATCTAAGATGGTGCATAAGTTCGGGTGAGAAAGTTGGGAAGCCAATTCGGACTCGCGGCGAAATCGCTCAACGGCGATTCGATTTTGTGCAAGCTTTTTATGCAAAAACTTGATCGCTACTCGGCGGCCAATCCGCGTATCTTCAGCTTCCCAGACATCATTTCTGACATCGGTTCCCAACTTAGATAGAATTTTGAAGTGGTCGACTAATTGGCCAATCATATTTCTTACATCGCGTCTCACGCCATTTGGCTGAAATCTCTATCCTAAGGTATGAATCATCGATTGCGAAATTGATTCACCGTTCGTCTTTGCTAGTCGTTAAGTTTCGGGCAATTGTTCGATGACAATGATGTCTAGGTTTTCATCAATGACCTGAGGGACGAAAAGTTGAGTGCCTGCTTGATTCATTTCGAAAACATGATAAAGCTCTGGCAGATTTTCAATGAGTCCGAGTGCTTCAACGTTGTCGGTTTCAAAGTTGTAGAAATAAAATGTTTTGGAGACGCCAACGGATTGGTTTGTGTCATTACCTAGGAAAAAAATCCCTTTTCCTCTTAGAAGCCAGTTTACAGGCATTGGCATGGTGAATTTTTCTGTGACTAATTGCCCTGGCACTTCGGGGTCTGTTTCATCTAGGCTGCGTTTGTAAATTACCCAATTCCCCTGTTCCTTTAGGCGTGAGTAATAGAGCATGTTTTCTTTTGGGACTTCGACAGCCTGCCAGCCACCTCTCACGATTTCAACGGCTTCCCCGCTTTCCAGGTTTCGTTTCCAGATGCTTCCCTGAGACATATAGTAGGCCGATGTGCCATCGCTTGCCCAGGTTCCGATAAGACAATTTGTCATCTCACTGCCCGAGACATCCTGTAAAGCTCCTCCGATTACCGGTACCGCATAAACATCGATGGCACCTGCGAAAGTTGAAGTGAACATTAGCTTTGAGCTGTCGGGGGACCATTTGGGATTCAGCACATAACCGTCACCAATGTTCGTTATCTTTATAGGATTGGATGCGTCAGCGTTAGCAGTCCAAACTTCGGATGAACCTGAACGATCAGAAATGAAAGAGACACGTGACTCATCAGGACTAAACAACAAGTCGAAATCATTCAGACCGGAATTAAGGTGGTTTGTACCAGGTTTTTGAAGCCCCCCATTTTGAGGAATGACGTTGAATTTCCAGATATCCTGAGATGACTGGTTGGTGACATACGCTAGGACAGAAGCATCGGAGGCCATGGAAGGAAATGTTGCTCCCGGGCCAACGCCAGGCACACCCTTGGGTGTGCCTCCTTTTATCCCTACTGCATAAAGTACGCTTGGGCCTCCTGATGTATATGAATAGATGATTTTCTCGCTGTCTGGCGTCCATGTAATTCCGCTAATATATCCGCTGTCAGTGGTCACTTTTTGGGTGACCTCATTTTTGAAATCAAAAATATAAATGAACCCTTTACCAACACCTTCATCTTTGACGTAGGCTAAGTATTCGCCGTTTGGGGATACACTAGCAGAATAGTGTCGCCCGCCTGCCTGGGGCACATCGATGAGAGTTTGGATTTCTTGAGTTAGAACGTTGACGATGGCGATTTTACTGTTGAAATCTGAGACCCATTGTTCAAATACCACGTGCTGGCTATCAGCAAGCCATGAAAGCCCCGAGACAATGGCTTGATCACCATCCTGATGTATCAGAACTGACTCAGGGGTGCCACCCAGCGAAGGTACGACCACGAGTTCACGGCTGTTGTCGCCTAGGCGAATGAAAGCGATCTTGGAACTATCCGGTGACCAGCATGGATAAATATCGGCTTTTGGGTCGGATGTCAGTTGAAGTGGGGGGCCGCCTCGAGTTAGCTTGATGTAGATGTCGGTGTTCTTGCCATCGCTGCCACTAGATGAATAGGCAACACGACCGCCGTCGGGCGACACCGTTGGAGTATCCTCTTTTCCGGCATCTGTAGTGAGCGGGATGATTGAGTGCTGTCGTGGAACAACGGTCGTGTCATCTGTCAGAATCTCTGGTTGCTGCCTTGCAAACGGGTTATCATCTCCCCAAAACTGACTTTTCATTAGATTGACGGTGAAGAACAATGCCATTACAGCGAATAAAGCAAGCCATAGCTTTCCGGGCTTGGGATTTGTAGGATTCACCGGAAAACGTGAGGTGGAGACTTGTAATCCAACGTCTCGGGCAATGCGTAGTAATTCAGCACGCAGAGCTTTGGCTGATTGATAGCGATGACTCGGGTTCTTTTCAAGTAATTTAAGTATAACGGCGTCAAGCGGGCCGGCATTTGTCCCGGCTATTTGTGATGGGGGGATGGGTTTTTTATTGAGGATGCTGTCAAAAACTAAAGCCGAAGTCTCGCCGGGGAATGGTTTGACGTTAGTAGCCATTTCATAAATTACGGCACCAAGTGAAAATAAGTCTGTTCGCGAATCGAGTGTTTCGCCGCGCGCCTGTTCAGGGGACATGTACAATACGGTACCCATGGTGACCCCGGANCCAGTGGCATGTTCAACGACGAGAGTTTTTGTTTCGGTATCTGCATCAATATCGGAAGATTGAAATAGCTCGGCACTGATTTTGGCCAGGCCAAAGTCCAGTAGTTTTGGACGATTTCGATCGGATAGAAAGATATTCCCCGGCTTGATATCACGGTGGATGATTTGATGTTCATGCGCGAAGTCGAGCGCGTCGGCGATTTCAATTGCAAACTGGAGTATTTCGGTAGTGGAGAACGACCTTTCTTGTAGGAGTTGGCGGATCGAAGCGCCTTCCAGATACTCCATGACCATAAATGGTTCGCCATTATGCGTTCCAACGTCAAAAACCTGGCAGATGACAGGATGGCTAAGAATGCTGGTAGCCCGGATCTCGTTTCTGAATCTTTCTAAGGTTCCTTCATCGTGGAGCACATCGGAGGGAAGAAGTTTGATGGCAACCGGCCGGCTGAGGCGTTCATCTTCAGCCAGATAAACAACTCCCATACCACCCTGCCCGATTCGTCGGATGATCTTAAAGTGAGAGACGTTAGTGCCAATCATCGTAGCTAAAGTACTTTCTTGCTGGTGAGGGTAATGGAATTCGTTTTGGCTTATGAGCTTCTATATCCAAGTCCTGATTTGTTAAGTAGGAAGGTTCCGACTGCGCCGTCAGTAATGTTAAACATCTCCGGGAAATCCACGTCCCAACCTTCGTTGCCTCGAGGACAATATTGTCTGCCATTGCCTTCTATCGCGGCGACCGAAGGGATTCTGGCAGCAATGCTGGCCGAGTGTAGGAAAGAAGCTCCGACACACGTTAGATCCTGAACGCAGAGGAAAAGATTGTAATGTTGAGCGAGTGCTCCCATCATCAAAGCTTCCCCATGGCCTTTACAGGCTTTAAGTGCGACCCCTGAATACCCCTGATCACGTGATAGTTCCAGTGACTCCAGATCCACCAATGATTCATCAATCACTACAGGTTTAACCTTAGCAGCATCATGCATTTTGTTCTCGGGAAAGGCCTTTAGGTCTCGGTTGGTTGGCTGTTCGATGTATTGTATTCGTTGAAATGCTGTCGGCGAAACTTGCTGAATTTGTTGCAGAAAATCCAGGACATATTGGACATCCGCACATTTCTCGTTGAAGTCTGTCGAATACCACCACTGTTTGCATCCACGCCGAGGCTGAGTTTCCAGATTTACTTTCTCAATGGATGCCACTCGGTCTACGTCCCATTGCAGATTGTCACCTGCAAGTTTGATTTTCATATGGGTAAGACCATCTGCTAAGATCCATTCGCCTAATGTTTCCGGCACGCCATCGTTCAAACGTTGTTCGATATCGCTGTCAGTAAGCGGGTCAAGTGCTCCGATCAAATGATAGAGAGGCATCGTTGGTTTTGGAGTTCGCAGGGTGAATTCGTCGAGGTATCGTCCTGTGAGCTTGCCTTCCAGAAAATGCCCCAGATCTCTATTCATAAATTCGCGACTCAACAAATTGTAGGAGTTTGCCTCAAGCGCATCTCCGTATGCATCATTGATGGCAGCGCCAATCGGACTAGCATAAACTAGTTGGGCAAGACGGGGGATGCTCTCTTCTAACTGCATTTGTTCTTTAATTTGTAGAGTTAGTTTGCCATAGTCGTGAGAGAGATCGTGTACCAATTCAATGGGATGACCGTAATGTTCCAATTGTCCGGCTGCACTGGCCACCAGGTTTCCCAGACGAATCATAGCATCCAGAGTGCGGTCTCCCGGTTCTACTGATGAAGGCCAGCCCCAAGCATTTCCCACCGGCATGGATCCGTGGCCAGAACCCCTGCGACCGTCTCGGGTTTCAACGGTGACGTCAACATTGAATAGAGTAACGTCGGTTACCACGCGACCTCCAAATTTCATCGGAGTTCTATAGAGGATGTTCTGCAAATTGGTGCTGATGTCTACGATGCGGATGTCAGTGGATTTGGTCATGAGCAGGATGCGAATGGAGGAAAAGAAGCGTGATTACTATTGAGTAGTTTACCAAATGTACAGGGCCCATAAAAAAGGGATTCCCGGCAAAGGAATCCCTTGAAAATAGTCTGAGCGATCACTTGCCGATTGCTTAGGCAGCTCGGCGTGTAATTGTGGGAACAAGTTGTTGTTCATGCTTCCGGTCAAGAATCGTTGCGATGAGTGAATTCATGGCGTAATCCAAAACTTTGGTGCGTCGTGCTTCATGAATGCCATGTTTGACGAGAGCCTGTTCCAATTGCACTTTAACGGTACGTCCCGCTCGGCCACGAACATAGCCCCGTGCTTGTGGCATTGTCATTCCGTGTACTCGGTGAGCGACTTTGGTCCAGACAATGCTAGCACTCGATTGAGCGATCTTTTCAGCCACTTCCTTCAGTTGGGCATCGCCTGTTAGCTTTTGAAGAAGCGATTTAATAACCATTCGTTGGATCCTTCCAGTGTCATGATTGCTTGATAGCGAGTTTGTTAGGGGGGGCCATCCGCCAAAGGCTCAAAGCCGTGAGAGGAATATCCTGGCCCGACAATGTGTTTCAGTGTTGAAACAACTCGAAAATGTAACGATACAATTCCCCAGAAAAAGTTCGCTACTTCCCATTACAGAGTGAATCGAACCGTAGAGGCGATGGTCTTCAGCACCTGTAGATTGATGCGTAATGTTACGCATAGGTAAGATATACCGCTTAGCTGTTCTCGCGTTTTTACTGCCATCGTCGGCATAATCGGCAGACTTTGACTGACTAGCTCGAAACAGTTGGAAATCGTATTTGCATATCGATTCATCCCAAATAGCACAAAGTCACATTTGTTCTTCGGTCGATGGGTATTCCTAGATCCTCAAAGTGCTCCATGGAGCTCGAAGTTTTACGAATAGGCGAAGGGGCACTATACAGCAGTGAATCGCGTTAATATGCTAAAGATATTATTAAGGTAATTAAATGGCTCCGTGGCCAAGTGGCTAAGGCAGCGGATTGCAAATCCGCCATCACCGGTTCGAATCCGGTCGGAGCCTCTTAAAAAAACCCTGATGACGAGTACGCCGAGTACGCGGAGTCGGGGTTTTTTGATGGACTTAGCTATTCGTTTTCTCCGTTTCAAAAATAACCACAAAAGAGAACAGTTATGAACAAGATGGTTTATTTGTTGGCCGCTCTAATTCTTATGAGCAATCAAAATCCAGGGTATTCAGATGACGATTGGAAGTTGGTTTGGTCTGATGAATTCAATTCGACGAAGCTGGATTATTCGAAATGGGGGGTTGAGGTAAATGCGTTTGGCGGGGGCAATCAAGAATTACAACTCTATACCGATCGTTCGGAAAACATTCGCTTGGAAAACGGGTGTTTGATTATTGAAGCGAGAAAAGACCGTCCAAATATTCAGGGGACCATTCGCGACTATTCCTCGGGCCGACTGCGCACANAATACCGAGGGGATTGGAAGTATGGAAAATTCGAAGTGAGAGCTCGCGTGCCGGAAGGAAAAGGGTTGTGGCCGGCAATTTGGATGTTACCNACAGACGAAAAATATGGCAGTTGGGCCTTGAGTGGTGAAATTGACATCATGGAGTTCGATGGTGCCAAGCCGGATCATGTTCTGGGGACGCTACATTACGGAGACAAATGGCCCAATAACCGCCAGAGCTCAGGGCAGTATGTTTTAAAGCAAGGTAAGTTTTCGGAAGAATTTCATGTATATGGACTGGAGTGGGAACGTGGGGAAATAAGATGGTATGTCGATGGTGTTCACTATCAAACTAAAACTAAATGGGATTCCCAGGCTTCCCCATTTCCTGCTCCATTCGATCAACGATTTCACCTGTTACTAAATTTGTCCGTCGGGGGGGGCTTGGTCGGTGCCCCCGACGCAAACACGATATTTCCAAAACGATTTGAAATCGATTACGTAAGAGTTTACCAACGCAAAAAAATGTGACCCGGTTTCGAGGTGAAGGCAGGTTGGTAGTATAAAAAGTGATGAGGTATAATCGCCGGTATGACCTCGATTAAAGCACGACATTATGGTACCGGCACCGGATACGAAGTCACTCTTCGGGATGGTGAGATCTCAGCTCTTTCATATCTTTTTGCAGGTGGAGCAGATCACCCGTTTGTTGCTCCCGGCCTTGTGGACTTGCAAGTCAATGGCTACGGAGGACACGAATTTAACAATCCTCAATTGACACCTCAGATTGTTCGCGAAATTGCATTGTCGATGGATCGTGACGGAGTCGTTGAATTTTGTCCTACGTTTACCACCGCAGACCACGAGTTGTTAAAGCACAGNATTTCGATTGTTGCCGAGACAATTGACACGGATCCTGAGGTAGCTCGCCGTTGTCAGACACTTCATTTGGAAGGTCCGTATATATCCGATGCAGATGGACCTCGCGGGGCTCACCCGCGTGAACATGTCCGCCCACCATGCTGGGAGGAATTTCAAAAACTGCAAAAGGTTGCGAATGGGCGAATACGGATTTTGACTATGTCGCCTGAATACGAGAATAGTCCGGAATTCATCCGTAAGGTGGTTGATTCTGGTGTCGTTGTAGCGATAGGTCATACTTCCGCGAACAGTGATCAAATTAAAGCTGCGGTTGATTCAGGTGCCAGTATGTCCACTCATTTAGGAAATGGTGCCCATGGAACCATTCGGCGACACCCTAATTATCTTTGGGATCAGATTGCTGAGGATCGTCTGGCTTGCAGCTTGATTGCAGACGGTCATCATTTGCCTGCATCCGTTGTAAAGACGATTGTGAGGGCAAAAACGGTGGAACGCTGTGTGCTGGTTAGCGATATAACCGGTATGGGAGGGATGCCTCCGGGAGTCTATGAATCGACTGCAGGCTTAGGAAAAGTTGAAGTGTTGGAAGACGGCCGTCTCGTTGTACCAGGACAAAGACAATTGCTTGCTGGCGCGGCATTGCCCATCGGAGTGGGGATTGTGAAGGCAATGGAGTACGCGGAATTGTCTGTGGAGTCAGCGGTCAATATGGCCTCGCTCGGACCTGCTCGCATTATTGAATATTCATTGCCAAAGCTTGAAGTCGGAGCGAAGGCTGATCTGGTGTTCTTCAATATCGTCGACGGGCAGTTTGAGGTGGTAGCCACTGTTAACGCCGGCGATATTGTGTATTTGCCGGATTAGTTGGTGTTTAAAGGCACTGCTCAAAACCCGCGAATCCGGCAATGGACACGAAAGTTTGTTCAGTCGGAGTGAAGCCAGTCAGAGTTTATGTCGATGCTACCACTTTACTAGTCCCTCTAAATCTCGGTTTATCGACCGATTGTAAGAACAACTCTACACCAGTAAAATTGACGGTTTATGTGCTTTCGGGTTTAACAAGCATTTCTGGGGCTTGGAATGCTTGTCGTATGGACCTGTTGAGCTGTGAACAAATGACATCAATGAAAGAAAGTATGATTCGCTATGGCTGAACCTAAAAATCTGGTTGTTGCCCAGAGTGGCGGACCCCGTCCGGTAATTAATAACACTGTCCGAGGCGTTATTGAAGCAGCCAGACAGATGGATAACATTGGGACTGTTTACGGTGCCCATCATGGCATAGAAGGTGTGCTTAAAGAGGAACTGATCGATCTATCAGCTCAGTCGGAAGACGAGATCTCTTTGTTGCGATACACTCCCGCCGCAGGATCCATAGGTACCTGTCGCTACAAATTAAAAGACGGTCGAGATGAAGATTTTGAACGAGTCATTGATGTGCTTAAAGCACATAACGTGGGTTACTTCATCTATATCGGCGGTAATGACTCGATGGATACCGCCAATAAGATTGCAAAGTTAGGCCAGGAACGTGGGATGGATCTGGTTGGAATTGGCGGCCCTAAGACGATTGATAATGACGTAGGCGACAGCGAATTTAAATTGATCGATCACACCCCCGGTTACGGTTCAACCGCTAAGTACTGGATGCATGCAGTACAGTGTGCGAACGAAGAAAATCAAGGTTCTTGTCCTGCAGACCCTGTGCTAGTTCTGCAGGCTATGGGACGTCGGATTGGCTATATCCCGGCTGCGGCTCGTTTGGCGGATCCGAATCGTGAAATGCCTCTACAGATTTACATGGCTGAAAGCCCCTGCTCTTTGGCTGACATGGCTGATAATATTAACGACCAGTTGAAACAGGATGGACGTTGCATCGTTGTGGTCAGCGAAGGATTTGATGTCGGAGATCTGGGAGAAGTAAAGGATGGGTTTGGCCATACAAGCTTTAGCTCAAGTCAGATTACTGTAGCTCAGACAGTTGTTAATTATTTAAATGCCAACGGTTTAGCGGCGTCCGGCGCTGCTCGCTGTAATGTTCCCGGTACAGATCAACGGCACAGTATGGCTTACGCTTCGACCGTTGATTTAGAGGAAGCCTATTATGCGGGCCAAAAAGCCTGTTTGCTGGCAGCTAATCATGAGAGCGGATACATGGCGAATATTCTCCGTTCACCAGGCGATATTTACAATGTCTACTATGACAAAGCTCCGCTGAGTGAGGTTGCCAACAGTGAACGTACATTCCCAACCGAGTGGATTAGCGAGAATGGTTTCGATGTTACAGACGAATTCATCAAATACGCAAAGCCACTGGTCGGTGAAGGCATGGTGAGTATTCCAATGATCGGCGGTCGGCAGCGTATGACTCGGCTGGAACCTATTTATGCAAGTCAAAAACTAGAGTCGTATGTGCCTCAGGCAAAACGATAAACTCAAACTAATTAATTTCAATTCCTAACGTGTAAACGTGTAATCAAGAGAGATAAGGCAGATTCGAATTATGTACGAGATTCAGCCAACGAAGGAATTCCTGGTCGGAATTGACTCCGACGGGTGTGCATTCGATACGATGGAGTTGAAGCACAAAGAGTGTTTCATTCCCAATACTATTAAGTTCTACAATCTTCAGGCGATCAGTAAATATGCTCGAGAGTCAGCTGAGTTTGTGAACCTCTACTCAAAGAGTCGTGGAATTAATCGATTTCCCGCGTTAGTGGAATCACTGGAGTGGTTGCAAAAGCGTCCTGAAGTTGCCGCACGTGGGATTACCGTTGAAATCCCACAGGCCTTGGTAGATTGGATTGAAGAAGAGACGAAACTTGGGAATCCCGCACTTGAAGCTAAGGTTGCAAGTACAGATTGCCCGGATCTGAAACATGCTTTGGATTGGTCAACGACAGTCAATGATACCGTTGCTGATATGGTTCACGGTGTCGCTCCGTTTCCACTTGTTCGTGAGTCTCTGAATAAACTTGCAGAGAAATGTGACATGCTGGTTGTTTCAGCCACTCCTAATGAAGCATTGAAAGCCGAATGGGGTGAGCATGGAATTGACGAACACATTACTGAAATCTGTGGGCAGGAATCGGGTAATAAAAAAGAAACATTGTCCAACGCAGCGAAGTATGGTGAGAATAAGGTTCTCATGATCGGCGACGCGCCTGGAGATTTTAAGGCTGCGGTTGCTAATAATTGCCTTTTCTACCCGATTAACCCAGGGGCTGAAGAAGCAAGCTGGGAAAGATTCTATAACGAATCGATTGATAAGTTCCTGAATGGTGAATTTGCTGGCGATTATCAGCAGGCACTATTGGATGAATTTGATTCGTTCTTGCCCGTCAACCCGCCCTGGCCTGTCAGCGGCTAATAATAAAGACGATTTCACCACAAGTTTAATCGCAACTGAATTACAACCTCCTTTGTGGATAATTGGAAAGCTAAAAGAATATGTCTGAAGAACTCGCAGATTTTGGCCTGATTGGTTTGGCCGTGATGGGAGAAAACCTCGCTCTCAATGTGGAAAGCAGAGGCTATAAGATGGCAGTTTATAACCGTTCGACTGAGAAGGTGGATAATCTGATCAATGGACGAGCTGCCGGAAAAAACTTTGTCGGTTGTCATTCCCTGGAAGATTTAGTAGCCAATCTGGCTCGACCTCGTAAAGTGATGATGCTTGTTAAAGCAGGTCCTGCCGTCGATACGATCATCGATAATTTGATTCCGCTCTTGGATGAAGGTGACATTATTATTGATGGAGGGAATACACACTTTAGTGACACAGAACGTAGAACCAGATATATCGAAGAGAAAGGCCTTCAGTTTATTGGGACAGGCGTATCCGGAGGTGAAGAGGGCGCTCTGAAAGGGCCTAGTATGATGCCTGGGGGGAGTGAGGCTGCCTGGCCTGCTGTTGAGCCCATTTTCAAAGCTATCGCTGCCAAAGTTGGACCCAATGATGATATCCCCTGTTGTGAATGGGTGGGGCCGCGTGGTGCCGGACACTATGTGAAAATGGTTCACAACGGTATCGAATATGGTGATATGCAGTTGATCTGCGAAGCGTATCATATGCTAAGTGAAGCCGGCGGGCTGTCTAATGATGAATTGTATGATGTTTTTGATGAATGGAATCGCGGTGAATTGCAAAGCTACCTGATCGAAATCACCAGAGATATCTTCAGTGTTACCGATGACCAGGGTGAAGGACATCTGGTGGATAAAGTACTGGATAAAGCCGGAGCTAAAGGTACTGGGAAATGGATGAGTCAATTGGCACTCGATCTAGGAGTCCCAAGTACCTTGGTAACGACCGCAGTTTATGCTCGCAGTATCTCAGCCCAGAAAGACGCACGTGTCCGTGCCGAATCCGTTCTCAATGGACCGGACGCCAGCGTTGAATTAAGTGAAGATGACAAAAGAACCTTGATTGCTGACGTTCGTCAGGCACTTTATGCCTCGAAAATCGTGAGTTACGCTCAAGGATTTGTACAGCTACAGTATGCGGCTGAAGAACACGACTGGCCGCTGAATTATGGTGAATGCGCGTTGTTATGGCGAGGTGGTTGTATCATTCGGGCACAATTCCTAGATCGGATTAAAGAAGCATTTGACGAAAATCCAAACCTGGAGAATCTGTTGTTGCATCCTTATTTCACCGACGCTGTTCACAATGCTCAGGCTGCATGGCGTCGAGTTGTAGTGCGAGCGACAGAACTTGGGATTCCAGTTCCGGCTTTTAGCACGGCTCTTGCCTACTACGATAGTTATCGTCGTGGCCGCCTACCGGCAAACCTGTTACAGGCTCAGAGGGATTATTTCGGAGCGCACACGTTCCTGCGAACCGATGTCGAAGGTGTATTTCATGCAGAATGGCTAAAACGACGCAAAGAGCCGCAAGATTAAAGTGCCTGTTTGTCTAAAACACCGGAACAGGTACTGACGACACGGACAGGAGTGTTGATCCTCCTGTCCGTTTTTTTACTACATAAACCCAGAGGAAGGTCATTCCCATGTCGACTTCGGATTACTTGTCACATTTGTTTAGTTATGAGGGGCAAATCATCGTTGTCATCGGCGGCACCGGAGTTTTAGGTGGCGCTATTTGCGATGGTTTCGGTAAGGCAGGTGGACATGTCGTTGTTTCGGGGCGAAGTCAGGAGCGAGGCCTCGAGCGAGTAAAAGCGATTGAGGATGCAGGAGGTTCAGCTGAATTCATCGGAGTAGATGTATTCGAGCGGGATTCGATTCTTGGGCTTCGCGATCAGGTCCTGGAACAACACGGCAAAGTAGATGTGCTTGTAAATTGTGCCGGGATGAATGCTGCCGTTCCATATGAAGAGATTACAGATGATGACTGGGATTGGATTATGGCTGGAAACTTGCGCTCGACTCAGGTTGGCTGCCAGTTGTTTGCTGCTCATATGAAGAATCAGGATGGAGGGGGAGCCATTCTGAATATCGGCAGTGTGACATCGCATTTGCCATTGTCCAAGGTCTTCGCCTACTCAGCCTCAAAGGCGGCAGTCGTAAATCTCACGAAAAATGTGGCTCGTGAGTATGGGACTCAGGGGGGTCGGGTTAACGCTATTTGCCCCGGATTCTTTCCGGCCGAGCAAAATAGAAAAATTTTGGCTCCCGAACGAGTAGAAAAAATCATGGCTCAAACTCCAATGGATCGCTTTGGAGAGCCTGAGGAACTGATCGGAGCAGCTTTATTGCTTTGCTCGCGTAACGCGGGAAGTTTTATTACGGGCGCAGATTACTATGTGGATGGCGGTTTTACCGCGAATCGCTTTTAAGCCTGCTCGCGACTGACAATATCCTTTAAATACTGACCGTATTGGTTTGGGATTTTCCGGGCGAGTCTATCGAGCTGCTCTAGGTCGATATATCCCATGAGATAGGCGATCTCTTCGATGCAGGCAATCTTGAGTCCCTGCCGCTGCTCGATGGTTTGGACAAAATCTCCCGCCTGAATTAAAGTTTCGTGCGTTCCCGTATCCAGCCAGGCAAAACCTCGGGTGAATTTTTCGACTCGCAATTGCCCACGAGAAAGGTATTCGCGGTTTACGTCGGTAATTTCATATTCACCTCGAGCTGACGGTTGCAGGTTGCCGGCAATCTCGACGACCTGATTGTCATAGAAGTAGAGGCCGGGGACGGCGTAGTTAGACGGCGAGCGGGAAGGTTTCTCCACCAATTCAATGGCATTGCCGTTCTTATCAAAGACAACAACACCATATCGCTCAGGATCTTTGACAGGATAACCGAAAATTGTTGCCCCCGAATCCTGAGCGACGGCTCGTTGCAGCATACTGCGAAAGCCCTGTCCATAGAAGATGTTATCGCCAAGCACTAAAGCTACATGATTGTTGCCAATGAATTCGCGGCCCACAATAAAGGATTGTGCAAGTCCTTCTGGCTTTTCCTGAATGGCGTAGCTTATATTTACCCCCAGCTGTTCACCAGATCCAAGCAGTGATTCAAAGTGACTAATGTCGTGAGGTGAACTGATGACGAGCAGGTCTCGAATGCCTGCCAGTAACAAGGTCGATAGTGGGTAGTATACCATCGGTTTGTCGTAGATTGGCAGCAGTTGTTTGCTTACAACGTGCGTCAACGGGTACAGGCGTGAACCAGTCCCCCCCGCGAGGATAATTCCTTTTGTGCAATCAGTCTTGGTCATGCTGTTACCCTTCTCTTCCAAGGCGTTGTCCCCTGTAGCTGCCGTCGGTGACACGTGTCATCCAGTGGGTATTGTTGAGATACCAATTCACAGTTGCTGCCATACCGACTTCAAAATTGTATTGAGGATTCCAGCCAAGTGTGTCTGACAGCTTTGAGCAATCAATGGCATAACGTTGATCGTGCCCGGGTCTGTCAGTGACGAATGTAATGAGTTCCCTGCTTGAGGTGCTAGCCTGCAATTCTCGGTCAACCAAGTCGCAAATTGTATGGACGACTTCCAGATTGCTCCGTTCGCTGTTTCCCCCAATGTTATAAACCTCGCCGATGGTCCCGATATTCATTACATGAACCAACGCGTCACAGTGATCTTCGACGTGCAGCCAGTCGCGAACATTACTTCCATCGCCATAAACAGGAAGAGCCTCCCGACTGAGCGTCTTCATGATGATCAACGGTATCAGTTTCTCGGGAAACTGAAATGGCCCGTAATTGTTAGAGCAGTTGGTTGTCAGGACAGGCAGTCCATAGGTGTGATGAAATGCACGGACGAAGTGGTCGGAAGAGGCCTTGCTTGCCGCATACGGGGAGTTTGGCTGATATTGTGATTTTTCAGTGAATAACCCAGTGCTTCCCAGGGAGCCATACACCTCATCAGTGGAGATTTGTAAGAAGCGAAAATCCTTCTGCTTATCACTCTCGAGTTCCTTCCAATATCCAAGTGTGGTTTCAAGTAACTGAAACGTACCGACGACATTCGTCTCAATAAATGCACTAGGCCCATCGATCGAACGGTCAACATGAGATTCTGCAGCGAGATTGTAAATTTGTTGGATGTGTCGAGTTCGCAAGATGTCAGCGACCAGCGATTGGTCGGCAATATCTCCCTGGATAAATGTGACACGCGAGTCATTCAGGCTATCCTCTAGAGAGTCTAGATTGCCGGCATAGGTGAGTTTGTCGAGTATGGTGATTTGTTGATCGGTCGAGGCGATTAGTTTACGCACTAGCGAGCTTCCAATAAACCCTGCTCCACCTGTGACTAAAACCGAATGAGACATAAAATATGCTGGAAAATGAATAAATGAACTGCTTTGCGTAATTCTACCTTCGAATGCAAGTCGTCGATGTAAAGAATCTTACTTGCTGCCATCGGGTTTAAGTACATACGTAGGATATCCGAATTATTCCTTACAACAGGAACAGTGATTTGTGACACAGGCGTCGGACTTGCCAACGGTATCTCTTGTACGCAACAAAGTCAGGAAGAGTTTATTTGTGGATGTCGCGAGGAAGGTAGTTTCCAGGGCGGTCTAGGCTGTACCACTTTTCGAGCACGGCTTCCCAATCATCGCGGCACATAATTTTTTTGAAGTCATCGCGGACTAGCTGGAAGTCGGGGTGAAGTGCCGAGTACTTGATGCAAAATTTACGCATCACAATGGAGCAACGCTTTTCACCGTATAGTTTTTCCGCTAAATCGAAATGTTCGGCGATAAGCTCGCGTTGTTCGGCAACCGTTGGTGGTGCAGGAAGGTGTCCTGTTTCTGCCAATGTTCTGGTTTGCGAAAAAATCCAAGGGTTGCCGATACTACCACGTGCCACTGTTACGCCGTCCACCCCCGTTTCTTCGATCATCTTCAGGCAGTCGCTTGCTTCGAACAGATCCCCGCTTCCTAAAATGATTCGATCGGGGAATCTCTCTTTGAGTTCAGTCAGAAAAGCCCAGCGACTGGGCCCGATATATCGTTGCTCTACGGTTCGACCGTGTACCGTCGCAGCGGCCAATCCGATATCAAAAGCGCCTTCCAAAATGCGAAAGAACTTATCACGGCTTTCATCGCTGTCATCGATTCCCCGTCGCATTTTTATTGTGACCGGAATGTGAGAGGGAACGGCGCGGCGAGTTCGCTGAATTATATCCAGCGCCACATCTGGCTGGCTTAAATGAAAACCTCCGCGGCAACGCCCAAGTACCTTTTTAACCGGGCACCCAAAGTTAATGTCGATAACGTCGTAGCCAGCCTCGACTAGTTTTACCGCCCCAGCAGAAAATTGTTCGGGTTCGGCGCCCATTAACTGGCCGCCCACTGGGCGTTCTTCATCGCTGATGTGAAGGAAGTGCTTGTTTTTTTTGCGGTTAGATTTCATGTTGACCAGAAACTGGTCGAGCATGACTTCGCAGACTCCGTACGATGCTCCGTTGCGCCGCGCTAGCAGACGCATTGGCCAATCGCTATAACCTGATAACGCAGCTTGTACCACTGGAAAGCCGATCTCCAGATTGTCAAATTTTAACGGTTTAAGTTGAACCACAAAGCGTTTCTCCTGAGCCTTCAATTTTACTCAGATTCAATTTGCTCAATAGCCCAAATACATGCGTCTCGCACGATCGCTGACAAAGTCTGACTGGCTGCTTTTCGTAATACGGGAAGGTATTCCTTTGCTCGTTGGTTACCCAAAACAATTGCTGCATTTCTTAATAGTCCTTCGCGTTTAGTTCTCCAGAGAGGGGTCTTGCGGAACATTTGTCGGAATTGTTCGTCGCTCAAGGAAAATAAATTCGTTAGATTAAGCCGGTTATGGTCAGCGATCGCCTCGAATTCCGGTTCGTTCGCAAGTGAACCGCGATGGTTCCAGGGACAGACTTCCTGGCAAATATCACAACCAAACGCCCAATCCTGCATCGCTGGCTTGAGATCGTCCTGAATGGCATCCCGGTGTTCGATGGTTAAATAACTGATGCATTTGCGGGCATCAAGTACAAAAGGCTTCGGGAAAGCAGCGGTTGGACACGCGTCGAGGCAGGCAGTGCAACCACCACAGTGTTCACGTTCAATGGGCTGGTCATACGAGAGTTCCGCTGTGGTTAACAATACGGCCAAAAAAAAGTAGCTCCCCTGAGCGCGATTTATTAGTAGGGTGTTTTTTCCGAGCCAACCGATTCCCGCGCGTTGTGCAAAGTTCTTTTCCAGTAAGGGTGCGGTGTCAACAACTCCTCTGCACTGTTGGTCAGGTACGAGTTCCTGATGGAATTTTTTCAGTAATTTTAGACGTTTGTGAATCAGGTCGTGATAATCTGTTGTTCCCCAGGCATAGCTTGAAACCCTGCCTTTCCCCACTTGCTGCTCCTGAGGTATTCCTTGCCCATAGTGCATTCCGAGCACTAGTAGTGACCGGGTGTTTTCCAGGACATGGTTGGGGTGTGAATATGCGTCTCGGCGGTCTGACAGATATTGCATCGTGCCAGCATAGCCTTCATTTAACCAGTCAAAGAATTGATGTAACCCTGTCGGCTGCACGGCGGCACAAGCACCACTAAGCTGAAAGCCCAATTGTTCGGCCTTGGATTTGAGTCTGCGAGTGAGTTCGGGGGCTTGCACGGCTGCAAAATTGATATTGGTGAATGCGGGGGAAATAGGTAGATTGTCACATCGGATCTTTTTCGCAAGTGTAGTTCTTGCAGAGCACGCGTGCGGGGGATCCTCGTCTTTTCCTTATTATACGTCCACGGATTGAATTAGAAATGCGTCTAGCAAGTTATACCGTTGTTGTATTAGGCTCTATGTGCTTGAGCCTAGGATGTCAGAGTAACTCTGCCGTGACACGAGTTCCCGCTCCCCATACAGGAGCTATCAGTGCAAGTGGGGATTATTACTCAAATCAAAAGCGGGCGAACGCGGTCTATACTCCAGGTGGCGCGACTCGCTCAGAAACAGGTGAGACCTGGTCTCCAAGAGCCAGGGGGCCGATCGAAAACATTGCTGACAATCATGAAGGACGTCAGATTTCGCATGAAGAGCCTGTGCGAGCAGCAGATGTGGATGTAATAAGAATTCCGGTGAGAGGTTCGGAGCAGAATCGAGTCAACGATACGTTTCGTGAGTCCGGGTTACGGCCTCTGGAGGACCCGATCGAATTGGAGACGCCACCCCCATCATCCGGTGGAGCTGTTCTGAAAGAGGACGGTGGCGATCACTGGGTCTCTCGGCAGTAACGGTTCCTGCTGCTAGAATCGAGCTGTGTAATGTCTGGAAGAAATCAGACGCTTTGTTTTGTAAGTTCGTTGAACACTCGCCGGGCTATTGGTGAATCATGACGCCACAACCGTTTTATATCGGTGATATCCTAATCGACCCTCCTATCCTGCAGGCTCCAATGGCAGGGTTTACCAATTTTGCATTTCGCCAAATGGTTCATGAATTTGGCGGCGCGGGCTTACAGGCTACAGAAATGGTTCATGCCCGTGGTTTTGTATGGATGGATCAGAATAAAGCCGAGCATCCGGAACGCCTTTGGGGAGTGCGAGACGAATTTCGGCCGCTTCAGGTACAAATCTGGGATAATCAGCCTGAAGCTATGGCAAAAGTTGGACGTAGGCTTGTTGAAGATTATCAAGTTAGCATCGTTGACATCAACTTTGGCTGTCCGGTTAAACAGGTGACAGAGCGAGCTCATAGTGGATCTTATTTGCTGCGTGAACCTGACCGAATGGGGCGGATTATTGAAACGGTGGTCGACGCATGTGCTCCAACGCCCGTGACCGCTAAAATTCGGCTGGGATGCACGCGTGATCAAATGAATTTCATTGACGTTGCTCAAGTCGTGGAAGGTGCCGGTGCTGCCGCTCTGACAGTGCATGGTAGAACTGCGCAGGATATGTTTCGCGGACACGCTGATTGGGATCGGATTTCAGAGATAAAACCATACCTTAAAAAGATTCCATTAATCGGGAATGGCGATCTTGATTCCGCTGAAAGTGTGGTGCAAGCTTTTGAGCGATATGATGTGGACGGAGTAATGATTGCCAGAGCCTCGCTGGGAAGGCCATGGTTGTTTGCTCAGTGTGCTGCGGCATTACGTGGGCAAGAAATACCTTCAGAACCAACATTGCGGCAGCAACGAGATATCATGTTGCACCATTATCGATTAGTGGTAGACCGCTTTGGCGAACAACGAGGGACTGTTTTGATGCGTAAGTATGCCTGCTGTTATGCTCAGGGGAAATTTGGAGCCAGATTTTTCAGACGCCATGTCGCCAAAGTAGAGTCAGCTAAAGAGTTTTATCAGGTGGTAGAAGAGCATTTTCCTCTTGATAAACCTGAGAACCTTGAGGCGGATGCCTTTCAAGGAGTTTGATATCCCACTACACGCATATATATAAACTCATCGATGCGTTCATATATGCACTTTTCAAAACTGCACGGCTCCCTATACTTTTTTTAGCTGGTTCTTGGAATGTGAAAGACTCAGGCAGCACCTTTTGCTTGTTCTTCCGTAGAGAACGAGGATTAGTTGTCACTCAAATGTTATAAAATTGTTGCCATCGAAGTCGTCGTAGACCATGTCCCGTCCAAGTTTTCTAGTAACGGTCAATGTAGAGGCTGATCACCTAGATCAGCGTCCGTTTCTGTTGACCACTGAAAGCACGCGATGCCTTCCTCGGCTACAAGCATTATGCGAGAAATTCGGGGCCTTACCAACTTATCTGGTTAGTTACGAAATGGCATCTTGTCCGCAATGGGTGGAGTTTGGCCGTGATGTTGTTCAGCGAGACGTTGGGGAAATCGGAGCTCATCTTCACGGCTGGACTTGTCCGCCTTTTCTAACGTTGACTCAAGACGACCATTTTCATCAGCCCTATATTACGGACTGGGAGATAGGGGCAATGCGTGAAAAGCTTCACACGCTCACCTCTAAACTCGAAGAGCAGTTCGAATGCGACATTGTGACTCATCGCAGCGGCCGTTGGGCATTGAGTGATACGTATATGCGATTGTTGCGAGAGCGTGGTTATAAAGTGGATTGCTCTGTCACGCCTTTTGTGTCCTGGCGAAAAGTACCGGGTTTGCCGGGGGGACGTGGTGGAAGTAACTACCAGACTTTTCCATATAACGAATACTTCGTGGATGAAAGAAATTATCGCATGCCAGGTGAGTCTTCCCTACTGGAAGTCCCAGTTACGATTCGGCCAGTCTATAAAAACCGAATTGCTCCGGCATCTATGTATGCACTGCAGCGTATGGCCCTGACCTATGTGCACCGCGCCACACGACGATTGTTTCCAAGCGTTGCGTGGATGCGCCCTGACGGAAATAACTTGGTGACTCTGTTTCAATTGATCGAAGAGTCTGAGCATTCCGAACAGAACTATGTTCAGATAGTGTTGAATTTATCGGACTTGATGTACGGTGGGGAGCCCGGGGATCGGGAGGCGATCTTTGGCGATATCGAGCAGGTCTTCGCCCGCGCTGCTACGTCGTTTAAAGGCGCCACAATGTCTGGCTTTTATGATGAGCATCAATTGGGCTCCAGTGAGCCCGTGCTGGAACTAGTATAGCCAAAACTATTTATAAGTTTTGAATTCTCCGGATTTGTAACGCTGCCAGTATGCCTGGAGATCTCTGCGTACCTTCGGTGAGAGTAATATCAGGCCGAGTACGTTTGGAAAAGCCATGCACAGTATCATCATGTCCGAAAAATCCAGTACCGCACCTAGGGGGACAATTGCCCCCACAAAGACGGCTACGATAAAAATAGCTTTGTACGTGTAAACGCTGATGGCACTTCCACCGAACAGACTTTCCCAGCATCGCTCGCCATAGTAGCTCCACGAGATCATCGTGGAAAACGCAAACAAGACTACAGCCAGAGTTAGTATGTAAGGGAACCAGGGTAAAACCGATTCAAACGCTTCGCTAGTTAACTGGGTTCCGGCTAATCCCTGATCGATGATCCAGTCTGAATTATTCCAGGCTCCCGTAATAAGGATAACCAAAGCGGTCATCGAACAGACAACAATGGTGTCGATGAAAGGTTCCAACAACGCGACAGCTCCTTCACGTATAGGTTCTTCGGTCTTCGCAGCACTGTGAACGATGGCAGCACTCCCGACGCCGGCTTCATTGGAAAATGCAGCACGTTGCACACCAATGACCAGTACGCCGACCAATCCGCCTCCAAAAGCCTGGGGATTAAATGCTTCAGTGAAGATCATGCCAACTAGTCCGGGAATTTCTGCTACATGAGCCAAGATGACATAAAGGCAGGCAAGTATGTAAATCAGACACATGGCGGGGACGATTTTTTCAGCGACTTTTCCAATGCTCTTGATACCGCCAATGATGACAACCGCAACCAGAGCAGCCATGACAATTCCAAAAACCATGTTGAATGTGTCTGCATAGTCAGACATTTCACTTTTTAGAGCTTCTCGCTGTGTGTCCAGTTCGAGGACCTTAGCGTTGTCATTTACCTGATTGGCAGATTTGATTTCCTCGCTAAGACTCGCGAGTTTGGCACGATCCTCTGCCTGAACAATAGTTAGCAACTGGCTTCCAGCCTGATTGGACTGAAACATGTTGCCCCCTCCAAAGCTTCCCATGATGCACATAAACGTGAAAAGAACTCCCAGGGTTACACCTAGCCAGCCGACTCCAAGTTCTTTGAGACCTTCAGGTAGGTAGGCCATTGGTCCACCAAGCACACTGCCATCGTCTTTGATACGCCGATACTTTTGTCCAAGTGTACATTCGACAAATTTACTGGTCATGCCGAAAAAGCCACACATCATCATCCAAAAGAAAGCTCCCGGTCCACCCATTGTCATAGCAATAGTGACTCCAGCGATGTTCCCCAGTCCGACAGTCGCAGACAGCGCTGATGCGAGTGCCTGCATGTGAGTCACTTCGCCTTCTTCATCAGGGTTGTCGTATATTCCTCGAACGACTTCGATCGCATGTTTAAAGCCCCAAATATTGACTCCCTTCATGTAGATCGTGAAAAAGACTGCACCGCATGCGAGCCATAGAACAACTATTGGCATGCCTCCGGATTTTCCGATGTGTATATGAGTTCCTTCGTCGTTGAGGACAAGCAGGTTGGCTTGCAATGCCGACGTTATCTCCGTTTCACTAAGGGAATCGTCTTGCGAAAGCATTGAAAGCATTGGCAGCTGAGCTCGGAAAATACCTTCCGCATCTTTGACATAGGTAGCCTCTTTGGCAGTGCGCGAAACAAATTCAATAGAGAGTGGCTCGGCCCCTTCTGTATTTAGCGTACCACTGGTGATTTTACTTTCGTTGTAGATGCCTGCTTTAATGCCGGCCAGGACATCGTCCTGAGATAATTGCTCACTTCCGCTTAAGGCTGTAAAGTCAGTCGTGGCTCCGTTTTTCAAGCGGTAGAAATAATTCTTATCCAGATATTGAATCGATTCCTGCTGTGCAGCACCGACTCTGAGAAAAAGTACATTGGCAATATGGTCAACGGCCGTTTTCGCCAACCGGTCAATTTTTGCCATGACTGACAGATCTACTTCTTCCGATTTGTCGGCCTGTATCGTGACTTTCGTCAGCGGTTCTCCCGTAGGCGGACCAGGAGGACCTGCTAATTGGTCGTTGGTGTTGTTATTCGCGGTGGTTTTCTGAGGGGCCGCAGATTCGTTTTGACCAGTGGCATTGAGCGTCCACAATCCAAAAGATAGTAAAAGCATCCAAAATAAGGCAGTTTTTAAGTTTCGGGAGCGTTTCATGTCTGAATTAGGTCTTCCTGTGAGACGCAGTTTTAAGTTAAAACGAGTGAATTCAATGAAGGTTTTCGACTAATAAGCAGCAGAAAATCGAATTAAATGACCGCTTCTAGGCTGTTGATTATAACCTATTGAAAACAAAGAGGTTACGATGATCGAAAAAGACGGATTCTTTTTCGAACCTATCATTGTAAAAAATAGAAAATAGGCTTATTATTTAAGTGGTTTTAGGGGTTTTTGCCCGATAAGGCCATTAGTCGTCGTATAAAAGTAGAGTTTAGTTTTACGGCCTAATTCGCTTATTAAGTGAAAAGTTAGTTATGGTTGTGAGGCTGGGGTGGATTAAATGAGTTCAGGAATCATGGATTCCGACGTAACCATTTTAGATTTGTTGCGTAAGCAGGGCTTGCTGACAGTTGTGCAATTGTCGGATGTGTTGAGCGTTACCGGCACGGCTGTTCGTCAACGTCTTTCTCGTCTACTTGCTGAAGGTTATATCGATAGAACGGCAGTTCGTCCTGAACGAGGACGTCCTTACTATCAGTATGGTTTAACCAATAAAGGGCGGCGTCGAAGTGGCCAAAATTTTGCAGATTTAGCAATTGCCCTATGGGACGAGATTCGATCGATTGAAGATGCTGAAGTTCGTAAAGGGCTGATGCAACGGATCTCCCGCCGATTGGCGGACATGTACACGGATCAGATTCAGGGAGGTGATGTGGTCGAGAGATTGATTGCATTGTCGGAACTGTTCGCTGACAGACGCTTGCCGATTCGAATTGATGATTCGGGAGAATTGCCAGTTCTAAACGTAGAAGCCTGTCCATATCCGGAAATTGCCGATCATGATCGTAGTGTATGTAGCATGGAGAGAATGCTATTCTCTGAGATCTTAGGCGAGTCTGTACGATTAGCAGAGTGTCGTTTAGATGGTGCTTGCAACTGCACCTTCGAAGTTACGTCCGCAAGGGCAACAGAAAACCAATTACCCATGATATAAGTCAAGTAATGGCCTTACCGGGTTGAAGGAAAGTCGGAGGGGGTTACTAAACACTATAAAGCTACAGGAAATAATATGAATCAGCCACAATCCTGGATTGAAGGACGATTTGAAGAAAACGTGATGGTTACCACTGTCGAGCAGGCTATCAATTGGGCTCGTGAGTCTAGTATTTGGCCAATGACATTTGGTTTGGCCTGTTGTGCAATCGAAATGATGGCGTCGGGAGCGAGTCGTTATGATATGGATCGATTTGGTGCAGGAGCTTTCCGAGCCACCCCGCGCCAGGCAGATTTAATGATTGTCGCAGGAACTGTGACTTATAAGATGGCCAGTCGTGTGCGACGTTTATACAACATGATGCCGGATCCTAAATTTGTGATCGCCATGGGGGCTTGTACTGTCGGCGGAGGTCCTTACTTCAAATGGGGGTATCACGTCGTTAAGGGCGTTGATTTAGTAGTACCTGTCGACGTTTATGTTCCAGGTTGCCCTCCTCGTCCGGAAGCTTTGCTTGAAGGGCTGATGAGGATTCAGGACAAAATACGTGGTCGTCGAATTGCCAAGAAACAAGGGACTGGTCAGGGTAGCGGAGTGAAGGGAGTGAAAGTAGCGGATGAATTACCGGTACCACACCATACAGGATTTGTCGCGGCTCCCGACAATAATGATCTTGTTTTTGATCACCAAAAAGTTAAATAGCTTGGAAATTTCAGCCGATCAGAAATAGGCAAATCAAAGTCAAAATGGCGTTTAAATAGGAACGCAATGAGTGCAAAGCACTCGAAATTAAAAGAGAGAGAATGACACACGTTCTTAAAATTGAAAATCTTCAAGTTTCGGTAGAGGGAAAACCTATCCTTCGAGGGGTGGACTTAGAACTAAAACATGGTGAAACCCATGCATTAATGGGCCCTAACGGATCTGGTAAAAGCACCTTAGGACAAGCCATTATGGGACATCCTAAGTACGAAGTGACTGGCGGTACGATCACGTTGGACGGTGAAGATCTGTTAGAGATGGAGCCTGATGAACGTGCGCGAGCTGGCATGTTTATGGCATTCCAGCGTCCAGTTGCCATACCTGGAGTCAAAATGGCTGACTTTCTTCGCCATTCGACCACGAATGTTCGAAATCCGGAGCGTAAAGAAGGTGAAGACTTGATTCCGATGAAAGATTTTCGTCGTGAATTAAAGGACAAAATGCAGCAACTGCAGATGGATATGGAATTTGCCCGACGTTATGTCAACGATGGGTTTTCAGGTGGCGAGATGAAGCGGGCAGAAATCCTGCAATTGGCAATGTTGCAACCTAAGTTTGCCATTCTGGACGAAACAGATAGTGGTCTAGATGCAGATGCGGTACGACTTGCGAGTGAAAGTATTGCCGATATTGGTCGTGAGAAAATGGGGTTGTTGATCATTACTCATCACGACAAACTGCTCGTCCACAATCCCCCTGAATTTACTCATGTCATGCTCGGAGGTCGACTAGTGGAAACTGGTGGTTCGGAACTAGCGGAAGAATTACATGCCAACGGTTATGAAAGAATTCGCGCTGCCTACCCTGAAGCTGAAGCAGAAAACCTCGCAATGGCTGCTGAATAAATAACTACTTAAGTGAAGAAAACGGGCATTCTACGGAATAATTGATACCGTCAAAAAGGTAAGAGAGCTAAATCATGGCTACGGATATAACTCCTGAAAAAAATGCGGAAGCAGAGTCTCTGGGCGAAATCAATAAGTACGACTTTCGTACGGAAACCGAAGCGGTCTTTAAGGCTCAAAAAGGGCTTAACGAGGAAATTGTACGTCAGATCTCGGCGATGAAAGAAGAGCCTGAATGGATGCTCGATTTTCGTCTCAAAGCTTTGGAAATCTTTGAGAGCAAGCCAATGCCTGAATGGGGCGGCGATATAGATATTAACTTTCAGGATATCTACTATTATCTCAAGCCGACCGACGGTCAGGAAAAGAGCTGGGATGACGTTCCCGAAGAAATTAAAGAAACGTTTGATCGTCTTGGGATCCCAGAAGCTGAGCGAAAGTTCCTGGCAGGGGTCAAGGCGCAATTTGAGAGTGAAGTTGTATACGGCAGTGTTGCAGAAGATCTTGAAAAACAAGGTGTCATTTTCACCGACACAGACTCAGCCTTAAAAGAGCACCCGGAGTTGTTTCGAGAGTATTTTGGAACGATTATCCCTTCGGAAGACAATAAATTTTCTGCATTGAATTCGGCCGTTTGGTCTGGTGGTTCATTTATCTACGTTCCTCCGGGAGTCAAAATTGAATTTCCATTGCAAGCGTATTTTCGAATTAATGCTCAAAACATGGGGCAATTCGAGCGGACATTGATCATCGTCGACGAGGGTGCTGAGATCCATTACGTTGAAGGATGCACTGCCCCTATGTACAGCAGCGACAGTCTGCATTCAGCAGTGGTTGAAGTCATCGTGAAGAAAGATGGGCGATGTCGATATACCACCATCCAAAACTGGGCAAATAATATCTACAATCTGGTGACGAAACGAGCCGTCTGTTATCAGGATGCGACGATGGAGTGGGTTGACGGGAATCTGGGTAGCCAGCTGACAATGAAGTATCCGGCCGTTTATATGCTGGAGCCTGGTGCGCATGGTGAAATTCTGTCGATTGCCTTTGCGGGTAACGGGCAGCATCAAGATGCTGGTGCCAAACTTGTACATGCAGCGCCTCATACCACAGGTCAAATTATCTCGAAGTCGATTTCCAAAAATGGTGGCCGCAGTAGTTATCGTGGTTTGGTTCGAGTTGAAGAAGGAGCAACCCACGCTAAAAATAATGTTGTCTGCGATGCCCTGATTCTTGATCCCGAAAGCCGTAGTGATACTTACCCTTATATTGAAATCATGTAACAGGATGTATCGATCGGCCATGAAGCAAGTGTTTCGCGAATTGGTGAAGAACAGTTGTTCTATCTGACCAGTCGGGGATTGTCAGAAACGGAAGCCAGTGCCATGATTGTCAATGGTTTTATAGAACCGTTAGTCAAAGAGCTTCCGATGGAATATGCCGTGGAGTTGAATCGACTAATTCAGCTCCAAATGGAAGGCTCTGTCGGGTAAAGAGTGCTGGCCAATTCCCTGATGATAAATAGTTAATCAATTAACCAGAACCGTCCTGTTAGTTCGCGGGGTTCTGGTTTCAATCAAATAGACAAAGTAGTTTCGTGACACAATTAGGTTTCAACACCGAGGATTTTCAGGCATTTCAGGCGGCTAGGCAGGAACCGGAATGGGTGACTGCTCAACGACAGGATGCCTGGCAACAGTTTTCACAGCAGCAGTGGCCTACTCGCCGTGAAGAAGAATGGATGCGAACCGATATACGACTTTTTAAGTTGGATAAGTTTTTCATACCCTCGGCGTCCAATCCAGACGGGCTCGATGCGATTGTACCTTTGCTTAGCGAAGGTGTAACTCTGGGAGGGGCGGTTCATTCTCACAATGGTGTCTGTGTCGAAGACACGATGAGTGATGAGTTGAAGCAGCAGGGAGTCGTTTTTGGAAGCTTGGATTCACTGTTGGGTGAACAAAGCGATTTATTAGAATCGGTGTTGCTGCAAAGGGCATTTGATCGAGACGATCGTTTTGCCGCCTTGCACGCCGCGTGTTGGACCGGTGGCCAATTACTATATGTGCCTCGTGGAGTTCATGTCGAGCAGCCATTTCATGTTCTCTCATCCTTATCTGACGGAGGTGTCGATCTTGGCCATACGATCGTAATTCTGGAGGATGGTGCGAGTGCGACATTATTGGCTGAATGTGCCAGTACGTCAGAAGAAGCGGAAGGCCTGCATTGCGGAGCAATCGAGTTGATTCTTGGTGATCGTGCCAACTTGCGTTACGTCAATCTGCAGAATTGGGGGCAACGTGTCTGGCATTTCGCTCGACAAAAAGCCGTTGTCGGACGCGACGCTCACTTGCAATGGACCAGCGCTGCGATGGGATCGCGTTTGTCCAAAGTAAACCAGCACGTCGTATTGGAGGGCCAGGGAGCCCAATCGCAGATGAATGGTGTCTTGTTTACAGAAAATAAACAGCATCTTTCCTACCACACTCAGCAATATCACAAACAAGCAAATTGTCATAGCGACTTCCTCTACAAAGCTGCCCTGCAGGATAAATCACATACTGTTTGGCGAGGGATGATCAAAGTTGACGAAGGTGCTCAGCAGACTGATGGGTATCAACGTAACGACAACCTTTTGCTGTCGAATAATGCTCGAGCAGATTCAATACCAGGCTTGGAAATCGAAGCTGACGACGTGCGGTGTACCCACGGGAGCACTACTGGCAAAGTAGACGAAGAAATGATCTATTACGCTCAGTGCCGTGGATTCACTCGCAAGGAAGCAATGCGGTTAATCGTGACGGGCTTCTTTCAGCAGATTTTCGATCGAATTACGATCGATAGCGTCCGAGATGCGTTAGGCCTAGCCATCGCCCGACGTGTACGTGATTACGAATAAGAGTGAATTAACGCACTTGGCTTCTTGAAGCCGTGATGAGTTGCGGGAGAACGACGGATGGCAGAATATACCAAAGTTGCTAATGTCGAAGATTTGGATAGCTCCGGCAAAACTGTGCTTGAAGTGGAGGACCGTATCGTTGTCCTAGTACATGTGGACGGAGGATTTTATTGCCTTGATGACGTTTGTACCCATGACGATGGTCCCCTTTCAGATGGAGAATTGGATGGGTGTGATCTAATTTGCCCGCGACACGGTGCTCGATTTGATGTTTGCTCAGGAAAAGCTAAATCCTTACCGGCAACGCGTTCCACGATTAGCCATGAAGTCAAAGTTGAAAACGGCGAAGTCTTTGTTAAGGTAAGCGAAGATATTTAATTACACCCAGTCGCAGTTACGTATGTTGGGGCTGGTGAGAAAAGGAATCGAAAATGGCATTAACAGAAGATCATGTTCGCGAAGAACTGAAAAAAGTCATTGACCCCGAACTGTTCGTCAATATTGTTGATCTGGGGTTAATCTACAACGTTGATTTTGAAGCGAATGCTGACGATGAATCCAGACAGGACGTGAAAATTGATATGACGATGACCAGTCCGATGTGTCCTGCCGGTCCTCAGTTAATCGCCAATAGCAAACAGGTGGTCTCTGCGCTTGAAGAAGTGGCGGAAGTTGAAGTCAAAATCGTCATGGATCCTCCTTGGACTCCGGATTGCATGACCGAAGACGCGCGTGATCAGTTGGGTATTTTTTAGATTGCTTCAGCTAGCTCGCTTCAGCTGAACAGGTGTCCGACATGCGTATCTATCTTTATGAAATGGTGTCAGGTGGCGGTGCGCTGTTGCCGGCAAATATAACTCGGAAAGACACGTGCCTATCGGCACTCGATGACTTTCATCGGATTCCAAGCCTGGTGTCTGATGGTTCCAAAATGCTTGAACAGTTGGTCCAGCTCTTCCTTCGGATGCCCGAAATGGAGGTCTGGGTTTCTGTCGATAGCCGTCTTAAAGACTTTGGTCGCAAACTTCAGGCGATGACTAATACTCGAGGTGAGTCGCCGATGGTGTTGTATGCAGACTCGTCCACTCCGTGGGCTGTATTTGAAGAATGCTGTCGAGGAGCCGATAAGTCACTGGTGATTGCTCCGGAGCTCGCAGGGTTACTTGATACGGCTGTCGGTAAATGTTTGATAGCTGGAGGTGATTCATTAGGAGCAGCCCGGCAATTGCTAAAATTAGGAATTGATAAAAGCTCAATTCACCGATGGGCCGAACAGTTTGGTATTCCGATGCCGGACTGGGGGCTCCTTGAGAACGGAGCTTATTCGTTTCAGGCTGATGAAATAATTTGCAAACCTTTGCTGGGAACTGGCGGAGTTGGGATCTGCGAGGAGGAATCCGGACTGCCAGTAGTAGGCACCTGGTTGTTGGAACGTAAGGTAGCGGGCGTGGCAGTAAGTGTTGCAGCGATCGTCACAGCCCAGGGCTTCACATTGTTGCCGCCATGCTATCAACATCTTGGAGGCGAATGGGGGTTTGAGTTTCAGGGGGCTACACTTATCGAAGATGGAAAACACCAACAACGCGCCTGGCGGTTGGCGCATCACGTGTTTTCCAAATTGCCTTTGGAGAATACCAGAGGTTGGATAGGGCTCGATTTGATCCTGGGGGAAAAAGAGGGGGACGACGTATTGATCGAAGTCAATCCGCGAGTTACCAGCACCATTGAAATCCTGAATACCTTGGATGCGTTTGTGCCCTATCAATCTAACAGATCAACGAATGTCACTGAACTAATGCTGGCCGCGGCCACTGGGAAGTGATTGTCGACATACCCCTGATTGGCGAGCAAGGATAGATTGTTGCTCGTTGGTGAAGTGGATTTGGCCACAATCAGTCGTGCCTTTAACAACGATGCAATTCTGGCGGCAATTGAATCGCTGGTAGTATTCCAACTCTCAGGAAGTCGGGGTGGGGGCAATTGGGGGTCCTGCTCTAAGACAAATTGGGTTACTGCAAAGCCGAACCATCGCGGGGTCGCTGGAGCCTGCTTAATTTGCGAGATTAGTTGGTGCCAGGTTTCGGAGATAGAAACCTTTAAGTGTTCGCACAAATGACGGGTGTTGCGATCCATCGCGAGCATACTGTTATGATGGCATTCTGCATCTGATAGATTGAATTGTTTCTGGAATTGTCGAATCTGTTGAACTGGTAGGCCTCCACCGCAGATGAGGATATTCACGTCGTCTTGATATTGGTGTAGTAGAGTCTTCACATTTTTGTAATAGCTTTCTGATGTGAATAAGCTGCCACCAATTTTGAAGATATTTAGGGAGGGCATCTTTTAAACCTGGTTTAGGCGTTGGTGCAGTAATGCCGCGACAGCGAATGCGGGGCCAATGCGGGCCAGACTATCGCAGCCTTTAGGGTGGAGATCGCTAAGCCACCGAATAGAGATATCGCCCACTATATCGGGGAGCAGGAAGCCCCCCTGCCCGACGGCAATGACAGAATCGATCGTGTTACCTGTTTTAGTCATCACTTGTCGCGTCGCATTAGCAAGTAGTTCAACCATATTGGCGCGAATCTCCAATGCCATCTGGCGAGTTTGAAGCGTTGTTAAGAGTTCGGGGCATTGGCAGATTAGGCGAGCCATGCGGCGGTGGGCAGCGGATTTGGTAGCAGCCTCTCCGTCCGCCGTATCGTTGCATGTTGATCGCTCGGGGACTTCGTCGGTGAGAAGAAAGACATCCAGCGTTGTGGCAAAATGCTCTCGTGCGATTGGAGTCCGGACGCTATCGATGGATAGCTCAGATGCGAGACTACACAAGGATGTTCGTTCCACTCCACAGTAGACTAATTGTGATTGTTGAAGGCGGGATGTATCGTCTACGGCATCTGTTGCAATCGTTCCATCTATGATCGGAATAATATCGGTGGTGGTTGAACCAAGGTCTATCACTAAGTGAGTTCCCTGGGGCAAAATCTGGCAAATATATTGAGCCATGGCATACCAGTTGGATGCTGCGAGGGTGTTCCACCGTGAGTCGATGGCATGGACATCACACCATTGTCCTCCCGTTTCGTAGAAGAGAACCAGAGGGGTATCAAATGCTGCGGTCGCCTCTGTTGTTGCTTGGGCGATGTAGTGAACTCCCTGTTGTTTGGAAGTGAAGCAGTCCGCAAGTTCACCGGTCATCGTCACTGCCAGTGCGTCGAATCCACCGTGTTCTGCCTGATAAGTGTCAAGTAACTCCTGAATGGTGTCTTTCAGGTTTGTAGATCGACGCCACATAGGAAATGCAATCGAACGAACGTAGCATCCGTCATGGGAGGCCAATTTTAGATTAGCCCCTCCGATGTCGAGTCCCAGGGTATTTTGAGCGTTCGTGATTTGAGTGTGGGGGCTTTGTGTCATGGGAGCCTGAGGTAATTAAGTCTGATATTACAAGGCTACAAGAAAAAGCCTCCCTGGTATACCAAGGAGGCTTTGATTTATGTCATGGCTGTTCAGAGGGGGCGTGAGGTGTTAATTCCACCATTGTCCTGCAGAGTACAGGGATTCGGCCTTTTCCCAAACTTTTCGTACTTCAGGACTCAGGGTTGGGTTTTGTGTTGGTGATAGATAGTCAATATCAACACCTCCTGAAGCGGTGATTGTTAATCCTCGTGAAGTCTTAATAAAACTGGTTTGTGTGCTAACTTCACGTGGTGTATGCCATGCTTCAGTGGCTAGGCTACCCTGCTCTCCTAACAGATGGGGCAATTCCAACTGAGCAGCCTGCTGTAAATTGTGATTCCGAATGACGGCAGCGGCTACGCACATGTCCATTACATTTCGGAGTTCAGTAAAGACAGGATCTTCTTTTCCTAAAGCATCGTACCGGTCGGTCATTAGTTGAGCCCATTTTTCAGCAGCGGGATCTTTACCGGCCGCCTGTACCTGACCGTTTTCCTGATATAACTCAGACTCGGTCATTGTCTTGACACCCTGCCCACGAATTTCCCAGGCAAGTCCCTGTGCGTCTCGTGCAACACTGTCATAGTTGCATGCTAACCACCAGCGAGGATTGACATTAGCATTGGTTACACTGACGGAGTTCTTCGCACTGGTGATAAATCCAGGTAGAACCTTTGAGTCATCTAACTCCATGGCGATCTGTTTCATGCGAATGTCAGCGGCAACTAAAATGCGGGCAAAATGAGTATTTCCCGGAATACCATTAATGGAAACTGTTTGGTTTCCCATGGCTCGCTTTAGCTGTGGAGCCAGAATGTTTGGGTTTCGAACCCCAGCGCGGCTAAGGCGATTCAAAGTGTTTTTGTAATTGACCAGCCCTTGCTTTGTGGGGTCGATTGAGCAGCTAATACGTTCCGGTTGAGGCGCATTGACGGCTCGCAATGCACTTAAAAGATTATCAAGTAGTAAAACGGGCTGACCTGATGTTACACCTACCACGTTAGCTTTGTCATCAATCTTCCAGCCTTCGCCGGGCCCTGCCAGGATAATATCACGTTGTTCCGGGTAAACGAACACATATTGAATTCGCTGAAGCCCGGCAAGGTACTTCACCTCATCAGGCAAAGCTCCCTCCGGTTCTTTGACAGCTTGTGCAATGGCATTTTCTAAGCCTCGCAGCGATACCATTCGTAGTTCAGTTTTAGAGGCCATTTTCCCTTGGGCAGGCTTCATGTTTTGACGCAATTCTTTGAGAAGCAATTTGCGGCTCTCCATATCCACATTGCTTACGACGCCGTTGGCATTGATGGAGATTCCTCCAACGCTGTTGTTACGGAAGAATCCGTTGTTTTGTGCGTAAGCGCTCTGGAAAGTAAAAGAGGCAGCCATCAGGGCAAAGATACCCGCGATGCGTTTTGTTGCACGATGACTCAGCATAATAGAAGCTCCTTAGTCAATTACCTCGTAGCCCTATGAGCTACGTCAGGGTACGTTCAAAAAACTTTGAACTGTTTATGATACGTACGTTTGTATTCTCTGTTCTTAATCGCCTTAACCTCGTTTGGAGATGCCGGCATAGATAAACATGTAAACATTACTTCTGCCCGTTGATCTCTTAAATCAGGCAAATCAGTCTATCGCTTTAACCTTCGGCGTTTTTGATTGCCGAACCCAAGCGTTTATCAACGTCTCCAAAATAAAAGCCAGTACGAGGTTTTGCAATCAAAGTTCGCCTAATCAGATCTTTTTAACAACCTGAGCTTCTATTATTAGCAGAGAACGATGGAAGGCAAACACAATTCAGTCCCTATCTGGCATTCTATATCGCAGTAAAAGATGAATACTGAGGATTCTAACAGTTGTATCAGGAAAATGCAGTTAGAGATGTAGACCTGTGTTCATTTTTGATACACTATGAGGCTGGTAGTAATTGGCTAAAAAACTTTCGATATTAGCTTCGGCATTTCCGGATGGGGTGGATTGTAGGGATTATATGCTTGCTTACTTAGTAATACGTGAAGGATCCAAGTGGGTTGATGTCATTCGTTTGGAGGCTGGTAGAACCGCAACTATTGGGCGGGCATCCACTAATAAAGTCACGATTACTGATGACCGGGCGAGCCGATTTCATGCCGAGGTGTTCTTCAGTGAAGAAGAGTGGGTACTTCGCGACCTGGAGAGTCGTAACGGTACTCTAGTTAACGGTCAACCCATCAGTGGTGACTATCAATTAGTCGTCAACGACACTATCAGGATTGCCAATTGTCAGCTTTCGTTTGTTGAAGAACTTTCTTCGGCGTTTCCGGACAGTTTTGAAGCGGATACAGGCGTACTACGAGAGCATTTGGGTAGTGACACGAACGACTTCCTGGAAGATTCCAATGTACTGGATTCCATAAGTGTGGCTACGATTACTCACCGCCAGGGACAGACAGATCTTCTGAAACGAAAAGACGTAGTAAAACCCGACTCGCAAATGGGACAGTCGGTAGCTAACTTGTGTAGCCTGGCATTTGATATTGCCGGTTGTGGTGATGAGCAGGAAATAGCCAAAGCCTCGTTGAAAGGTATTTTTAACAGTACCAACGCACACGCTGCCGCAGTATTACTGGCACCGTACGATATCGAGGGCAAAGTGACGGGGGTCGACTTGCGTGTAATTGAATCGAGTGTTCTCAAGGGGGTTTCGAAATATCATCGTGTAACCAGTTTTTTGGCATCCACGGTTTTAACCGAAGGCGAAGCCGTTTTAGCCGCAGATATCGGTGACGATAGCAAAATTGCAAGTCGCGATAGTCAGGGTGAGATTGCTTCGACAAGCATCATTTGTGCACCGATTCGCTATGACAATCGAATTGTAGGCTTATTGCATGCTTACTCGACTGACGGGGAGAATTCACTCACACCGGCGGATTTGGAATTTGCTTTGGCTTTGTCCGATATCATTGGGCTGGCTCTGCGAAGCTTGAGCCGGACTCGTGAACTTGCTGAAGACTTATCGTTGTCGCGCAGTGAAATCCAACAATTGCGAAGTCAATTAGAGGCAGAAAGTGAGATCATTGGTAGTAGTCCGGCCTTAGAAAGGGTTAAGCAGGATATCGTTCAGGCAGCACCTAGTCGGGCCACGGTTTTAATTCGTGGTGAGAGTGGAGTTGGTAAAGAATTGATCGCGCGGGCCGTCCATTACTCGAGTCCTCGTAGTAATGGACCGTTTGTATGCATGAATTGTGCTGCCCTGTCGGAATCGCTTTTAGAGAGTGAATTGTTTGGGCACGAAAAGGGGGCATTCACAGGGGCGACAGATCGTAAAGTTGGTAAGTTTGAGGCAGCAGATCACGGCACCATCATGCTCGATGAAATCGGTGAAATGAGTCCCAGCGTGCAGGCTAAATTTCTACGGGTTTTGGAGGGGCATCCATTCGAACGCGTAGGTGGAAATCAGCCCATTGAAGTTGATGTGCGAGTTATTGCTGCGACAAATCGTGATCTGGAAGTAGCCGTTGCCGAAGGTCGGTTTCGACGGGATTTGTACTTTCGTTTGAATGTGGTTGAAATCCTGGTACCACCTCTGCGAAAGCGTTCCGAGGATATTGAACTACTTGCCTACTTTTTTCTGGATCGTTTTCGCGAGGAAACTGGGCGGAAAATTACGGGGTTCAGCGAAGCTGCTATCTTGCAATTACAGCAATATCGCTGGCCTGGTAATGTTCGGGAATTGAAGAATATGGTTGAAAGAGCAGTCGTTTTGTGTCGCTCTACTCAAATTGAGGTAGTGGATTTATCCATGTCTAATCTTGCGACTCCAGACACTTCTGAAATGCAGCCAAGTCATGATACGTTTAAGCCTATGAGTCTGGAAGATATGGAGCGATTGCATATCTCAAAAACTTTGGCATATCACGATTGGAATAAAAGTCGTACGGCCAGCGTATTAGGAATCGAGCGATCAACATTGGATCGAAAGCTTAAACGATATGACATTCAACGGCCGGGAAGCTGAACCTCACGCTGGTACACTGAGGCCAGCTGATGTGACCGTAGTTATTCCTGTAGTCAATGAAGCGGGTAACCTAAAGGATTGCATTTGTTCTGCGAAACAGTCTGGGGCTGAGAAGATTATCGTTGCCGATGGCGGTAGCACGGATGGTAGCCCTTTACTTGCTGCTCAGCTTGGGGCAACTGTCATTAAGTCTAAACTTGGGCGTGGATTGCAACAGCATGCCGGAGCCAATGCCGCCCAAACCCCTCTTCTTTGCTTTCTCCACGCAGACTGTCGCTTATCTGCAGGGGCGTTAGCGACTCTTTGTG
Source organism: Planctomycetaceae bacterium (assembly GCA_002717145.1). Taxonomy (GTDB): domain Bacteria; phylum Planctomycetota; class Planctomycetia; order Pirellulales; family Pirellulaceae; genus UBA721. The sequence goes on from PBCP01000043.1 coordinate 44,085, forward strand.
AGCAAGGGAATCGTCAGGCGGACGTCTACGCCTGTTTTCGGCAGGCGATTCAGGCGCGAGGCTTAAAGTATCGATTGTTGGAATGGGGCAACGGCTGCCGAGTGCAATGGATGAGGCGTCCCTATGGTGATCAGGGGATTTGTATCTCGTCAGCCCTATATCACCGGATAGGTGGATTTGCCCCGGTTCCTTTGATGGAGGATGTTCTATTGGCCAGACGTATGAAGCAGGAGTGTATACGACCGGTGTTGTTGCCAGCTAGTATTGAGGTGAGTGCAAGACGCTGGAAGGAAAATGGGGTGTTGCGGCAGACTCTTCGAAATTGGAGATTGTTACGAAGATTGCGGCGAGGTGTTTCACCTGAGGGAATGGTTGCATCCTACCGACGCCATGACCAATGATGTAATCAAGGTCTGGAGTAGACAGGCTTTCTTAGGCTGCCAGTTCGTCACCTAGCATGACTTCTTCGAGCCATCGTCCAATTTCGTGTTCGAATTCAATATTCTCGCTTGCGTTATCGAGAATTAATTGGCGATGGTAGTCGGCTGCACCCTGCTGGTTAATATGAGCTTCGGCGGCATTGGGGAATCGATCATTGGGGTCCACGGCGATCAGCTTCCGGCAGAAGTTGATTAAGAACTCTTTGTTACCTAGTTTAGGAGGGAGCATTTCCTCGAGTTGCTGAGGAAGATCTTGCTTTGCCTGGACCATCTCATCGTACGTCCGCTTACCAGCGAACGGATTTCTACCCGAAATTAACTCGATGAGTACGTAACCAAGACTTGCCAGATCACTCAGTGGAGTGGCGAGCTCACCTTGGAGAACCTCTGGTGCTGCATACGCCGGTGTACAGGTGCGGTGAGGAGGAGGGGAATCCATTGAGAACGCAGATCCGATATCAATTATCTTGGAAGCACCACTTCTCTTGATCATGATGTTGCCAGGCTTAATGTCCCCATGAACGATGCCATGTCGATGTAACGCTTCAAGGGCACTGAGGCAATCGCGTATGATTGCGACGGCGGATCCGGATCGAAACCGTGGTTGATTTTTTGTCGTGGTAACGATGTGGTCGTTTATGCGAGACCAACGTTTTTTCGACACCTGGTTTTTTAGGCGTAACATTCGGTTTTTACTTAGGAGCATCCGTAAGTCTAATCCGTCAATCCACTCCATTACTAACATGCGGATTCGATTGCGATCAACGAAGTTGTGGACGTCCAGAAGATTGTCGTGCTGGATCTGAGCGATTTGCATTGCGACACTGGCATGCCGTTTCATGGTTTCTATGTACCCATCCACGTTGGCAAAGCGTTCCGGTGAAAAAACCTTGACAGCAATAGGCACGGTGAAATCATCCGCTCCTCGACGTTCTGACAGGTAGACTTTGCCCTGGCCTCCGGCCCCCAATAAACGCGTCAGTTTATGATGCGCCGTCCAGCTTAGACGCTGATCTCCCAGGAAATTCTGATATTGTTCTACGAGTTCGTTGTCTGACTGTAGTATCGCTTGAGATTCTAATGCAAATGTGAGCGTTTGATCGTGCGGAGCCTGTGTGATGGTAACGGTAAGCCGTTCCATTGCTTCAGCTTCGTTCATAGGGGCATCACTCATTGGATTGTCTGAACCGTGAAGACTAAGAAGTATCTACGGGGTTGGGGATTTAACCTCACTTAAGCCTAATCGTTGCGTTTTTTTTCAAATCCGACAAGACTAGAAACAGAATAATCCTGTGGTTAGACACATGGTTTTTTTCTCGCGGGGTAACCAAGCAGTTTGTCCACGACATTAAGCGGTTGCTCACCTCGTAAGTATCGCTGGATATTTTGAGACACGAAACGGATCGTATCTGGAACTCGATATTTAGATTGAGCACCTACATGGGGACTTATCACAACATTGTCCATGGTCCAGAGAGGACTGGCAGGATGAAGTGGTTCCACTTCGACTACGTCCAATCCAGCTCCGGCAATATGCCCCGAGTTTAATGCTTCGATTAGATCTGTTTCATTAACGACTGGTCCGCGAGCCACGTTGATGACGACGCTACCTGGCTTGAGCTTGCTTAGCACTTCACGATTTATCATCCCTCTGGTTTCATCATTGAGTGGTACGCAGAGGATCATACAGTCAATTTGCGGCAGCAGTTCATCTAGTCTATCTGCCGCCACAAGCTGTTCAACATAGTCGGGTTTATCCCATGGATACATGTCGGTGGCGAGGATTCGGTTACCCCACGGAGCCAGAACTTCGGCAATTCGTCTTCCATTGCCTCCAAAGCCTATGATCCCGACAGTTTGGCCATGGAAGTCCATGGTTGGCCGTCGGACAAATTCCCGTTTCTCGTAGGCTCGGAAAAAAGTTATTGCGCTGCGATAAACTCCAAATAATAAAGCCATCGTTTGTTCTGCAACCTGATTTGCAAACAGACCGGATACACTTGAAACGATGATTTCTGATTGGATGACTTCCGGTTTCAGGCAGTGGTCCAGCCCGGCTGCCGATGATTGAATCCATTGCAGACGACCTTGTTGTACGACTTCATCCCAGGGTACCGGGACTTTTGCGTGACCCACGAAAATGTCGGCCTGAAGTATTTCATCTGCGATTCCAGATTGGCCTGCATTGATGACTTCAATTTTATCACTACAGGTGCTTAGTTCAGCCACCTGGTCTTCCGTGACAGGAAAGCAAAGTACGACTCGTTTTTTCATAAGATTCGATTTCATTAGGCGTCTTGGGCTTTGATGTCGCCAAACCCGGACGGGAAGTTGGAAACACAGCATAAATCGGCTATTGACCTGTTTGATATGGACTTTATGCTGTTGGCGAAACGTCTCTTTTCTAGAATAATAGGAGGGAGGCTATTTTGCGATAACACTATACAGGGTAACCTGTTGCGGTTTAGTTAGATACAACGAGGAGAAGATCACTGAGTGCTTCAACAAAACAACTGGGGACGATAGCAATTATTTCGCTAGTATGCCTGCGTGTCGCCTTGGGCTGGCACTTCTATAAAGAAGGGTCAACTAAAATGCAGTATGGCTTTTCGTCTGCGGGATTTCTGGGAGCTGCGAAGGGCCCGCTTGCTGACTCCTTTAAAGGAATGCTTTGGGATGCTGATGGAAAAATCCGGCTTTGCTATGTGGCTTCGGACTCAAATGCTGGATGGAGTGAGCCCAAATATGACACAAAACCTGTGCAAGATTATTGGAAAGCTTATTTAGAAGATGTCTCATCTTTTCACAGCTATAACGCAGCCATGAAGAAACAGGCGGCGGAGGATTTGAAACTGCGTTCCGCCCAGTTGGATGCATTTTTCAAGGATAATCATGTAGACGTGGTCGAGTTGTTTCGGCAAATGGAACGACGTGAAGAGCAACTAGCCCGCAGCGATATGACAGGCGTTGAAAGCTTGAAGGGTCAGGGAGCTAAGCTGGAAAGCGAAATTAATGCAACTCGTGCGGGTTATCTCAACTCCATCGATTTGATATGGAAAGGGGTAGAACGTGATCTAAATAGACATGGAGCTGGCCAGGTTTTGAAGCTTGGTGAACTCAATGGTCCTGCCATATCTTCTTCGCAGATCGATAAATTTATTCCCTGGTTCGACTTGCTTTGCGGGTTAGCACTGCTGGTTGGATTCTGCACGCCAGTGGCTGCTATTGCCACGGCAGGGTTTCTGTTTTCGGTTTGTTTAACACAGTTTCCGGGGGCTGCCGGGGCTCAGCCGGTTTATTACCAAGCCATAGAAATGTTTGCTCTGCTGGTTGTTGCATTTGCTGGCGGTGGTAAATATATGTCATTTGATTCAGTTATCAATCACTTTTGCAAACGCTGCTGCGGAGGTTCCGGGCAGCCTGCTGATAAATAATAAGGAACGCATACTATGAACCTAACTCCCGAAGAAAAGGAAGTAGGACGCGGTAATTACTTTGATGCCATTGGTGTTCGACGCCGTGATTTTCTTAAATCCGTGGCGGCAGGAGGCTTGGTTTCCGGTGGTGGGCTGGGGGCTGCTTACTTTGGTTATTCCACGGTGGATGATCCCGTTCGAATCGGTGTGATTGGAACTGGAGACGAGGGAAGTGTGCTCATTGGCGCATTAAATCCTGCCTACTGTCAGGTGGTCGCGATCAGCGACCTGCGTGAATACAATGTTCACCGAGCATTTCATGGTGACTATTCCAGCCCGGCAGCCATGGCGGCTCGCCCCGGGTTAATGCAGAAGTATAACTGGAAGACGGAAGCAGAGGCTCGACAGCACGTCAAAGTATTCAAAGATGGCTATGCCGAATTGTTGGCCGACCCTGAGATCGAGGCAGTCATTATCGCAGTGCCACTGCATCTACATGCGAAAATTGCTATTGATGCCATGCTGGCCGGCAAGCATGTACTTACCGAAAAACTGATGGCCAAAACGGTCGCTGAATGTAAGCTAATGGGGCGGATTGCTAAAGAGAAAAACCTCTATCTAGCGACAGGACATCAGCGACACTACAGTGTTTTGTATGATAACGCGGTTAACCTTATCAAATGGGGAGTGCTTGGCGAATTACACCATATTCGTGCGCAATGGCACAGAGGGAATCTGCCAGGCCGAGATAGCTGGCAAATGCCTCTTCCTGGCGGTGAAATACCGATCGGGGGTGGTGAACCAATCCAAAAAATCCAAGATGGTATCAAATCTCTCACTAATCAAGTGCAGCGGGAGAAGGATCCCATCGCCAAAGAATTGCTTGAGGGTAAATTAGCACAGTACATCGCCTGGGATAGCGATAAAGACAGCGTCTTGGAACGAGCTCGGAAGCATGGATTTCAGGATTTTGAGCTGCCTGCTGGCCATAAACGATCAGCGCTTGAAGAATTATGCCGCTGGCGTCTCTGGGATCGTACAGGAGGCGGCTTGATGGCCGAATTAGGAAGCCATCAAATGGATGCTGCAGGAATTTTCTGTAGCGCTTTGAGACAAGATGGTAAAAAAGCCCAGCCATTAAGTGTTCATGCCGTTGGAGGGCGTCATATCTTTGGGCACGATCGTGAGGTCGAAGATCATGTCTACTGTACAATTGAGTTCCCGGCGCCGGGATACGAAGATGCATTTGATGTCGGGTATGTAGATCCGGGTACAGGGGTTGGAAAGGGAGCCATTCCCGGTTATATCAACGACGACAATAAAAAGATCGTCGTCACCTATTCCTCCATTAACGGAAATGGATATGGTGGATATGGTGAAGTGGTTATGGGGACCAAAGGAACTTTGATACTTGAACGTGAAAAAGAGGTTATGCTCTACAAAGGTTCCAGCACGACAACGAAAGTTGGTGTCAAAGATGGTGGTAGTGGGCCGACAATGGATACCTATGCAAGTGGCGAAGCTGCCCCCGTCGCGCAAGCGGCTCAAGCTGGGCCTGTCAGCCGCGGATATACCGAAGAAATTGAGCACTGGGCATACTGCATCCGCAACCCAAGCCCGGAAAATCAGCCTCGTTGTAACCCTAAAGTTGCTTTGAGTGACGCAGTTATCGCGCTAACCACTAATGTTGCTATCCGTAACGGTGCAAAGGGAGGCGGAGGCTTTATCAAGTTTGAAGATAGCTGGTACGACATCGATAGCGATGAAACGCCGGATGGATCGGATCTTAAAGAAACTAGAGCACGCTTGGTTGGTGACGCCTAATAAGCGAAGGCGAATATTTATTTGGATAAATGACAACCCGCAAAAGCCTGGTTATGGACGAGGTTTTTTGCGGGTTTTTTGTTTGCTCTGTGAACTTGGTTTGTCAGGGGCATAAATGTCCCGCTGATAGCTGCGCCGCAACGTATTCATAATGCCCACTAAGATCAGAACGACAGCAATGAGCGGCAGGATGAGACGAACCGATGGGCCGTTGATAACGGCAAACGCAAGTGCGATCCCGATCAGGATGCCAGTGGGGCCTCGTAGATGATGCAATACTTTTACGAGGTCATCGTAGGCAAGTCGGAAAACAGCAAAAAAGATGGTGACTCGAAGTAATATGTCGAGAGCACCATCTTGTAGTTTTTCATTTCCGAAGAACCATAAGCCCACACAGATTGCTGTCAGAAGCAAAAGGACAACAGTACAGCGTTTCTTAGGATCCATCTTGGCAACCGGGACAACTAGGCTTTATTTCTAACCGATTTTGTTTTTCAAGTCGGTAAGCAAGTTAACAGCGTGACTAATCTCAGCCTTTTGACGTTCCGGTTCCTGAGGGATTTCACGCTCAATGGTCAGTGGACCGGTGTAACCCAGTTCGTTAAGTGTTCTCAGGTAGTTTTCCATGCCAACATCCCCTTCACCCAAGGGGACTTCGGCTCCCCAGTCCACTCCGGGATTACCAGCCCACGTGCCATCTTTACAGTGGATACTCTTTACATAGGCTCCAACTTTTTTCAATGCATCAATTGGTTCTCCCGTTCCATAAAGGATCATGTTTGCCGGGTCGAAATTGACGAAGAGATTATCGCGTCCGACGTCACTAATAAATTGGAGCAGCCCTTCAGCAGTCTCCTGTCCGGTTTCAAGATGCAAAGCCTGTTCATTCTGTTTGCAGTGGTCGAGCAAGTCCTGTGTGACCGCTACAATTTCCTGATAAAGCGGGTCGGAATTGTCGTGTGGAATAAATCCAAGATGCAATGCAACGACGTCACATTTGAGTAGGCGAGCAAAATCCGCGATTTCTTTCATCTCTTGAACTCGAGCTGCACGCGTTGCGGGAGGTACTAGCCCTACGGTGTCGACGACTGTCGGGATATCGGCGTAGCTTTCCCCTTCAAAACCACCAAAAACGGCAGTGAGAGTAATTCCAAGTTCTTCAAGCTGTGCCAGGAATTTTTCGGCGTTTTCCGCCGTACGTGTTTCCTGAGCAGGTGCGTGTAACTGAATCGTCGGCACGCCCAGTTCATGAGCAACTTCTATCTTGACGCCTAGCCCGGCATCAATACTTGTAAACACTCCGATGGGCCACTTTTCCATGCTGAATCTCCTTGAGGCTCTGTAAGGCTAAAGATTGGGTCTGCAGTCATTGAAGACTGGTCAAATTACGTGTGTCAGTCCGCATTATACCCCAACGGATCTCGCAGAATAGTCAACCCGCTAAATTCGATCGAGTGAATCGATCCATCGGCTCAAGGTCTCACGTAATTCGTCACTGATTTTGCCGGGACTATCTAACTCAGTCTTGCTGACGGGATACTTTGCTGATTCGAGAGCCTTGATAGCGTTGTCGACGGCAGCACGAACAGGCGAGCCTTTAACAAGAATTGCGTGCATTGCCAGCCGCTCGGCAGGGTCATTTGGAGTGATGCCAGCCCTCAATGGAAAAGGAGCATCGACAGGAATAACTCCCCGCACAAGGTCTCTATGCGAGAATCCAAGGATCAGCGCCATCGCTCCTCCAGCCTGCCTGCCAAATGACACGATCCGATTGCGGTCAATGTTGTATGTATTTAGAACGTTATCCATGGTTTTACGAATGAACTCTATTTCAGACGGCTGCCAACGATTTTCATCTGCTGCTTTAGGGGAAAGCAGAATGAGGTGGTATTTGGCTGCCAATGTTTCCCATTGAGCGACTAAGGTATCGTCGTTGATATCACCTGGAGCATGGAGCCAGATGACAAGTCCGTGAGGTACATCGTGGCGGTAATTATTCGGGATGATTGCATGGCACTCGTTTGCTTCCTCGGGAAGTTTGATTTCTACGAGGCCGGTTGCCAGAGTATTTGCAGGAGCCGGCGTTTCGGGAAGAGGGGGCGCCTGGATTGCTGGTGTATCAACTGTTAGTGCGGTTAAAGTGACTTCGATTGGAGTTGCCTGGCCGTTGCGTACAAACTCTAGTTTTACGGTGGCGGAGGGCTCGAAACTGGCTAGCTCCACTCGCAGTTGATTATGATCTTGGATGACAGTTTCGTTAAGTTTGGTGATCCTGTCCCCGATCTGCAAGCCGCCCTGCTCTGCTACGCTGCCGGGATAGATATATCGAATTAGGACACCGGGTTGAATCTGGTGACGGTCGGGTAGAATCCCTAAAAACGGGTGCTGATAAGGTTCCAGTTTTTCGGCTAACGTGATTTCCGACTCAATGACATCATCATTTCGCTGGATTTTAACACCAATGGTGTCACCCGCGTAATGAGCCCCCAGAATATGACGCAACTCGGATTGACGCGCAACGGGCTTGCCAGCCAATTCGATGATGGTATCCCCTTTACGGATTCCCGCTTCACGAGCAGGAGATTTTGGTTGAACAGCAACAACCTCCGCTGGAAGATCATAGAGATTGCCGGCGATCAAGGAGATTCCCAATCGTCCTGGGTAGAGATTTTTCCCTTGTTTCATAGATTCCAAATGAGGTATAAGATCGGCCAACGGTACGGCAAAACCGATTCCGGAGTCATACCATTCAGAGCCATCGGATTGTCCGCCTTGAGGGTTAGGCGTTAAAGGAGTCAACACCCCATAGGCTCGACCATGGATATCAATGAGTGGCCCTCCATAGTTGGCGGGAGAAATTTTTGCGTCCGTTTGGATTGCTTTGCCCCAAACCCGATTGGTGGCACTGATAATTCCAACACTCTGATTGGTGAATTCGCGTGAAAACGTTCGTCCCACGGCAATACCCCACTGCCCGACAATAATCTCGTTGCGAGGGATTATTTCTAATATCGGATAGCTTTCGGTCGAGTTGACTTTCAAAAGCACGAGATTGCGACTACGATCGTGGGCCACCACTTTGGCTGCTGCGCGTTTTCCACTCGGAGTCGTCGCAAGAATAGAAGTGATATTCGAGGGGATTAACGAGGCACAAGCGAAGACGTACCCATCCTCTGTCACGGCAAGCCCCGAGACTGGGCCGAGTTCCTGCGACTCGAGTCCACCGACCAATTCCAGTTGCACCACACTTGGACTGGCCTTGGCAACAGCAGCCTGCAATGCCTTTTCTTCTTGTTCAAGTAAATCATTCTGCGCATAAGCCGTCGCATTCCAAAGCACAGCTAAAGTCATAGCCACCAATAGCGATTTATATTTCGTCATGTGTATTGTTTTCATGATGCTTACTCACCCTGCAAGACGATTTCAGTTAATTCGTCTTCCCGCTGAATCACCAAAGTTACATCATCAATTTGGTCGATTAACTCTAACTCGCTTCGCAACGTAGTACATGAATCAACGCGCCGATCATTGATGTATAGGATCAGATCGTCGGGGCGTAACCCTTTTTTCTCGGCTTCTGATCCGGCCGTGATCGAATCAACAAACGGTGGGGTTTTGGCCAGTACGTCAGGAACCATCTGAATCCCCAAAGCTTTCAATGTATGAGGAATATCCGGTCGAATGGCTTCTTCGTCCAGACTTCGAGGACGCGTGCGCCCGGCGATGATATCCTCAACGGCCGATGTTAGTTCACTGATAGGAATCGCGTAGTTGAGCCACGTGCCGTTCTGAGAGTTTCGCAGTTCTTTCCCGAGTAAACCCGCCAATTCACCGTTGCGAGTGGTCAACGCGCCGCCTGCTGCGCCTGGGTTGTTGGTGATAGCATCCAAAATATAGACCGGCCCCTTGTAGGTTGTCTTGAAGGCGCCCCGCCGGGCATTCAAAGGCGTTTTGGCAGCAACGATTCCGTGCAGCACACTATTAGGTTCATCGCCGGTTGCAATTTTGAACAGATTGCTAAATGCCAAAATGCGAGAGCCTGGATTAACACCAACCACATCACTGAGCTTAAAGTGCTGAAGACCGTCTGTTTCAATTTTCAATACGGCAATCTCCAGCCGGGGATCAGCTCCGACAATCTCCCCCTGAAATTTGCGGCCGTCATCTAAGGTAATCGTGATGTAATCGGTATCCAGAACATAACTCCAAACCGTTAAGATGTGTCCCTGTTCACTAATAAGAAAACCACTTTGATATCCTTCAAGCCCTCGGATTCCTCCAGCTCCATAGATCTTTACCATGTTGGGTTGAACGCCGGCCGATGTGACCGAAAAATCAGTAGCATTGGCGGCGTTGAGTGTGCCAGCGATCGAGATGAGGACTGCTAAAAATATATGTTTCATCATTCTGTCGCTCCCGTGTCATTTAATTCAAAATCCTCGATTAGCAAATCACCGTAAATCGTGTCACCATGGATGATTTCCATATGACGAGGCAACATCCGGCCGTTCACCGACTCATATTCGGAAAAATAGATTTCACAAGGGTCAACACCCAAGTCCGGATACATTTCCATGGAGGTGAGTAGGCCTGTGGATGGTGAAAAATAGAAACGACATTCAATAACACTATGAGTGGCTACCAGTACATCCTGTTTTTCCGTATGTTTGGGAGTGGGCATTGAGCCTAGGTAGTAAACATCGCCAAACTGGCTGAGTCCAGATTGCTGTATGTGTTTCCATAGGTGCAAAGCGACCAATAACCCGCCACTACCTCGAGGGGCCTCCTGTTGGCCCAGGTCATTATCAAGAACTGCGAATGCCTTGCCCTGTGGGAGGTCGGCGTCGACTCGGGTTTTCGTAAGCACAATAGAGGCGTCGCCAAGGTTGCCAAGCTTACCTCTTAACGTCCAGTCGCCTCTGATTTCATCAGGCTTGGTTTGACTCGTGTAAGAATTCCAGATTCGAGCTTGATTGGACTTGTTGAAATGGAAGTTGGCAAACCCCCGGCGAGCTGCAAAATAAGGCTTCACCACATCAGGTAGATTTCTCTCAGTTGGCTCAGCCGGCGAGTCTTTGGGGGCTCCTTCAGGCATTGGGGCACCTTGTGGTTGTTGACGGTTCGGTTGCACTCTGGCCAGCAGTTCTTCCGGAGAATGAACTCCAGTCAAACGGACAAAAGTGTCAATGCGATCACCTTCATGGAGGAATGAAATCGGTACTCTCCATCCTCGAGGGTAAATCCCTAACACGTTTTTAAATCCGTTAACGGTGGTGATATTTCTTCCACCGAAAGAAAGTAGTTGATCACCGTACCGTAGCCCACGCCGGTAGGCATCAGACGCTTCTGAAATGTTAGTAACGATCACATTTCCGTTCTCGTCAGTGGAAACAGTGGCTCCCAGCGTGGCATGGTCCAGAATACGTCCACTGTATAGGAAGCCCATAAAGTGCTTGATTTGATTAATCGAAATGGCGTAACCCACGCCTACATTTACCCGCCCTCGTTTTTCAAAAGACCCACGCCCGTTGATGCCAATGAGATCACCGTTTTCGTTGAACAAAGGGCCGCCCGAATTGCCGGGGTTGATGGAGGCATCTGTTTGGATGCAATCAGCATATTCAAGTAGAGTTCCAGCGGGGTATTGGTAGCGATGAACTCCGGAAACGATTCCATAAGTTACGGTTGGATTGAAGTCAGTGGCCAAAAGGAAGGGGTTCCCTACCGCAAAGCACCAGTCGCCGGCACGAACTTTGTCACTGTCCTCCAGTGTTGCTACTGGAAAGTCATTTCTGCCAAGAAGCTTGATCAACGCCACATCACCTACGGGGTCGATGCTGACAAGGACGGCATCGTACAGTTTTCCATCGTTGATCGCACATTTCATGGCCGTCCCAGCCGGTTGCACAACATGATAATTGCTCAATGCATAGCCGTCTTTGCTGATCAGGACACCGGAACCGCCCCCTTTGCCTTCATTGGCAAAAACCATGACAGTGGCAGCACTCGCTTTTTTGATAGCCGCAATTCGCTTGGCCTGAGAGGCCAGTACGTCATCTGGCACACTGCCATCCTGAGCCGACAGGGTGGCACATACTGAATTTAACAGAAATGCACCTAACGTTATGGTCTGCAAAAGTCTGGTCACCTATTTGTCTCCACCTATGTTTTTATCCGCTAGCTACTTGAGCAGCTTGGCATCACCTAAATGTAGTAAGTCTCCAAAGTCCAGATTCTTGCCGTAATCTACTGTGATGGAAAGACGGCGAATGCCCGTGATATCTAATTCCAATTGCCGTATGTCATCAGGATCCTCAATGGCATCGCGAAATAACTGCTTGTTATCTCCCAGAATAATAAGGTCGATATTACCTCTGCCCTTGGTTTCCATAGCTAGCCCGGCCGTTAACTGTAGGGTCTTGAATTCTTCGGTAAGTCGATAAGTTAAAATCGTTTTACTGCGGAGAGAGAGCCCTTTTAGATATTGCTGCTCACCGATCACAATCGCTCCGCCATTCGCACTTCGGTCTTTCGCTGGGGCGTAGAGTTGATCAAGGCGGTTACGAATTAGACGCCCGGAAAGATAAGGGGTCCACTGAGCGTTTTCTGGTGGCAAGTCACTAAGATAAACTACATTCGTGCTAGCAAATTGCAACTTTTGAATCAGGTTGAGTTGGATGGATATCTTGTCGCCCGTGCCTGTTTCAAAGGTCAATGCGTTTTCTTCCGGATTGAGATTGAATGTTCTGGCATGCCACGCGTTGCCGTTCAGATCGGTAAGGCTACAGGTGGTTTGTAAGACTTTTAGGGAGCTTGGCTGCAATAATTTGACTCCAGCCAACTTGGTTAATTCAACCGGAATGCGGTCCCCGTCAAAGTTGAAGGTGACTGTCTTGTCGTCTATTCGCTCGATGATACCTTCAAGTTCATCAATCGCACCGCTGGGACGTAGTACAATTAAAACATCTCCTGCTGCATCGTCGTCGAGAATGGCATCGTAGTCTTTCTGAGCTTGCTCGGTTAAGGTTTTGAATTGAATACTGGAAAGACTGTCACTGTTTAGACGGTAAGAGATGTCGTCACTGATGGTAATGCGAGCATTGGTAGGGGTCGCTAGAACGGACCGAGCAATGAGCGTGCTACCATCATGGAGCCTGACAGTCATATGGTTCCCGTCCGGGGCTGTCGCTGTGGCATTACTGACAATGATGGATTGTAACTGTTCACTAGCAATTGACCGATCCTGTTGATCGACAGTTACCGTGACTTCCTGGTCACTGATAGCAGTCAGTTTCCCACGAATCTGAGTGCCGTCGATCAAGGCGACTTCTGCATCAGGAATCGCAGTAAAAATACTACTTATTAATAAAATCAATGCTTTCCAAATCGGCACGTTGCAGTTTACCTCCCCCCAGAAGCAATTCTTGTCTTAAATTACTTTAACTTCCGTCCCGAGCCAGTTTTCGGAAGTACTCTTCAATTACTTCTCGATAGTGGGCAGGTAGTTCTTTACTGATTTGCTGAAGCGCCTTTTGGCGTTCTTTCGGAGGCAACGATCCCCAGTCTTCCCCATCGCCATGATTGCGGCGATCAACGTTTCCTGGGCCACTGCCGCCGAGGTCGGAAGAATCCTGTGCTGGCGAACTTGGATTAAGACTTCCGGCCCCCTGCCCTCCACTTTGCTGTTGTTGCTGCTGCTTCTCAAGCTCTTCTATCATTTTATCCAGTTTCGCAACGACATCATCTTCTTCCTTGCGGACTCGTGTCCCGGCACGCCCAAGTTTTAGCCTACGCTGAATGTCAGACATGAGTCGGGCAACTTCATCCAGAGAATCTTGCTTTAGCGGGCCGATATCCGCCTTCATGAGGTTTGCCAATGTCGCATACCGTCGGGGTATGACATCTTCATTTTCCTGAAGTAGACTGATAGCTGAGAGGCATTTATCTTTTGCCAAAATACGATGATAGCCGGTTGCCTGATAGAACAATAGAGTTGCTGGATCAACGACGTCGTTAGGCTTAATGCCATCTAAAACCTGCAGGCACTCATCCTGTAATTCGCTCTGCGCCAGCCAGCGAGCGTAGTAAAGCCTGACGTTATTAATAAGAAACGGATCTAAATTGTTTTGATTGAAGAAATCGGGCGTAACTTGTACCGCGGAAGCCGGAGTGGAGTCCAGTTTGCTAATAAACTGAGCGACATCCCGGTTGGTCAGGATAAGGCTGTTTACAAGTTGGTCGAGCAGTAACGATTGGTCACCGGAAGCAAGAGGAGTGTCCCATAAAACACTGATCCGTAGTTTGACAGCTTCATCGGCCTGTTGCTTATCTAAATATTGCTCTAATTGTTTTCTTATCTGTTCCGCATCGGGTATTTGCCAGGTTGCTCGTTTTTCAAGTTCGTCTGCCGCAAAGACGGACGATGCGAAAACGAGCATTAGACTAAGAGCTCGGAGTGATTTCTTCATGTCAGCAATAAACTCCATTGGTTACTGATTCTTACCAAGAACAATATCGCGAGTTATTCGTTGTAGGTCCCGCTGAGTCTGTCCGAGTTTCTGCAACGCTTGCACCAGATCGGTGTCCTTTGCTTGCCCTGTAGGATCGTCGATGTCTTCTAGTAAGCGCGAATAACGCTGAGTTCGTTTGTTGATTCGGAGTTGAAGCGAGCGGATCATGCGTAATTCCGCTAATTGATCAACTAGCGGTTTTTCCTGATCGTTTTGCTGCTGCTGCTGTTGCTGCTGCTGTTGCTGCTGCTGATCAGCTAATGCCTGTTGAGCTGCCTGCAAGGCTTCAATCATTTCCTCGATAGATTGAATGATATCTTCTTCGATACTGACCGTCAGTCTGTCAACTTTGGTTTCACCCAATCGTGCTGCAACCTGTTCCATGTCTTCGATCATGATTTTGACCGTTTCCGGAAATGCGATGGAAGACCCTTCTTCAAGAAGCAATGTTAGTACTTTGTCTGCTTCTAGTCCGATCTTGCGTTGTTGGAAACTAAGTTTATTTGACTCGATTTGAACTTCTCTACCCCGATCGGCTTCAGGGATTTTGGAAAGTTGAAGTGTACCTTCATAAACCCTCAGTTCCATTTCGAGCATTTTACGAAAACGACCTTCCAGCAACGCCAGCATCCGCTCCAGTTCCTCTTCACGTAACTGACGGAGAATTTCTTCGAGTTGAGCTTTGGCTTCTACGAGTTTCTGCTTGGCAGCTTCCTGAGCTTCAATGGATTTCTCACGACGCGCTTGTTCTAGCTCTAGCTGCGCCTTTTTCATCTGTTCCTGAGCTTCCTGTAACTTTTTGCGTGCAGGATTTTCATCCTGTTGCTGTCCATCTTGACTCTGTTGCCCTGATTGTGACTGGCTGCCGGGCATCGGTTGTCCACCTTCCATCGGCTTACCGCCTTCCATGGGCTCACCGCCTTCCATGGGCTCACCACCTTCCATGGGCTCACCGCCTTCCATGGGCTCACCGCCTTCCATGGGCTCACCGCCTTCCATGGGTTTACCGCCTTCCATGGGTTTACCGCCTTCCATGGGCTCGCCACCTTCCATGGGTTTACCGGCGTCATCGCCCGTTTCGTTTGGCTCCTTATTTCCGTCAGCATTATTAGGATCGTTGTTGTCATCTGGTTCCGTTGTATCGTCATTGGCATCAGATTTCTCGCCGGAGTCACTTTGCGTATTTTTAGGGTCACCTGATGCATTGCCCCCCTCTTCGTTTTCTTTGATTTTTTGGGCCAGATCACCGGTTTCGTTAGATAGGCGATCTTGTTCTTTGGCGATTCGTTCAGAGTCAGCTCCCCCTTCATTTTGTCCCTGAATGGCGCGCTGTTGTCGTAACAGGCGTTCAACATCACGAATGTATTCGCGATATCGAGCCTTTTCGGTTTTGAGGCGATCGCCGTCATCCTCGGTAATCAACAGTTCAAGTATTTTTGCTAATTGAGTTTGGACGTCAGATTGTTCATCGACGGCACGTTTTAATTGGTCCTGGTTGAGTAATCGTACGATCGACTGAAGCTGAGTTGCGGTCAGATTGTCTTTCGACTGCTTGTAGGCATCGCGTAGTAACGAAGCTCGCTTGGGATTATTGGCCGCTTCGAATTCGGCCATCCGAAGAATGAGTTCTTCGATCCGTTTGTACTTTTCAGCAATCTTGCTTTGCTGAAGCGCCAAATCAGTTGTCCCCGACGGAGCTGCTTTCTCCTGAACTTCAGGTACAGGGTCAGCTTCGGTTACTTGCTGAGCGGGAGAGAATTGGGGAGCACTAGCGGCCGCGAAAATTAGTATTGGAATCAATCCCGATACAAAATGTTGGAATCTACTGCTCATAGTTTTTGCCTCTCGGTAAAGTCCTATTTTGCGTTGCAAAAGCATTGATCCCCAATTAGTGACGTACTTCAGTGTGGCTGTCCATGCTTGGCGTGGAATCTTCTCAACGACTGCCAGTCAACTAAACAATACGAGAATTGAGTCCATTTCAGTTTTGCCTGCTTCCCCTTAGTGAGGGGGCGGTGTAAACGCACCACTAATTTATTTTAACAGATCAAGCACCTGCTTCTTACGTTCGTCTTTTGTCTTTTCGTTTATTTCTTCCTGATCGGTAATTAAATCACGTATTAAATCGATTAATTCGTTGTATGTTTCCAATTCCAGCATATTGTCAAGAATAGCATTCATTTGAATCAGGATTTCATCGGCCTGTGTTAATACGCTAGCAGCGTTATCAATGTTTCCGCCACCTTCCCCGAGTAGTTCTTCATATTCAAGTAAACGTCTGTCCAGTTCGGCAAATTCGACGGTACTAATATGCGTTAGCGGGTCTGCGATTAATTCTTTGAGTCGATCTTTACGCTCCTGGGTGTCAACTCGATTGTTAATTAGCTGAAGTCGGATATCTTCAAAGGAGACCGCCACTCCCAGCGTTTCCTGACCAGATTTCTGACTTTGGACAATGGCGCGTTGAATTCGCAAAAGTCGCAGACTCTTTTCTCGTTTTAGCTTTTCTTCTTCACTGAGCTGCTGAGCATCATTGTCTTCCTTGTCTTCAGGCTCCTTGCCCACATCCGTAATGTTTGTACCCTGTGTGCCTTCGAGAACCTGTGCAAGTGAATCCCGCATTCCCTACACTTCTGCCAGGATGAGTTCGAATCGTTGTCGTAACGACAATTCCTGCCTTTCCAGAATTGCCAACAACTGCTGGTCTGTGACTACATCCAGTGAAAACTGACTACTGCTTCCGATATTCGGATCACCTTCAAGGTCGTATTTGTCACTTGCCTGAATGGACAGTGTGATGGTTGAATCCGGCTTTAATTCGGTTGATTCATCTTTTACACGTTGGGCACGAAGATCCAACGGAGACTGAAGTTCCTCGCCGTTTTCAATCGGTAGAGGAAATGTCATGGATTCACCATCCTGAGGCTTAATGTCAAACCAACTAGATGCCACTCCGTAGTCATCGGTCACTTTACCCTGGATCGGAATGATGGCGTCTGGAGTTATTGCAGAGCCAATACCCTGCAGGCTGATATCCAGATTTGGTGGCTGGTCTGTACTCGCTCCGATCGAGATGACATATGGTTCGGTGGATATGATCTGATCTTTATCATAAAGAGAGATGTTTAGCGTAACATCGTTGTAAAGTGGATTGACGGGAAAGGTAAGCTGCCTGTCCGAATTTGCCAGACTAACAAGAATTCGTGTGCGATCTGGTCCAAAGCCTTCAATTACAGGCCCCGCCTGAATCAGATTTCCATCACGGTCAAATGCGTTTAATGATCCGTCGATGGTCGAAAAGTGAAGTGGATTACCCTCGACGTCTGTGATGTTTTTCAATAAACCTTCCGCTAGCACCGGTGGTTCCGTTTCGGGGGCGGGCGATGCAACCATCACGGACAAAGTGAGTGGTTGTTTGGTTCGAAGATCCTCGTACATGAGATACCCTGCCCGATACTGTGAAGTCAACGGGTCGCTGATATGTAGTTGCTGTAGTGGCTTGTTCGCTTGCAAATTAATTCGTACGTTGGTACCAAATGGCAAAGACGTTCTGCCGGCGATCCAGGGTTGGTCAGTAAATGGTAGTTT
The DNA here is from genome assembly GCA_002717145.1 of Planctomycetaceae bacterium. Taxonomy (GTDB): domain Bacteria; phylum Planctomycetota; class Planctomycetia; order Pirellulales; family Pirellulaceae; genus UBA721. The sequence goes on from PBCP01000043.1 coordinate 61,863, forward strand.
GCCGGTGTATTCGGGATATTCATAATCCAATGTAACGTCCTGGATTTGCGGGCTATCTACCACCTCAATATAGAACGGGCCGATACGGTGGTCATTGCCAACGACTTCGAATGTTAAACTGCCCGTGATACCACTCAGGGGATTGTCGTCGAGGACGAACATTTGGTCTCCGTTATTGGCCATACCTTCTTTGTTTAGGTTTCGCCGACCAGCTACTCCGTCGTCTGTTTCGTAATAAAGGACACAGGAACCAGGTATTTCTTTTTCATGATTAGCACTGACAACGAGCCTCAGAGTGGCTCCGGCAGCAACTTTGACCCTGTTATTGTCAAACAGCTTCTGTTCATTGGTACCAAACGTAAATCCGTTAAAATTATCCCGAATGACATTGATTCCAACCAGTTCAATCTGTGTGTTTCGCTCCCATTTCTCAGGCGACAGCATGTAGAGCCGTTTAAGAGCCAGTCGAGTCATCGGGGTATTGCTAACTCCGAACAGGATTACTGAGAAAATCAGCAAACCAGCCATGACCGCACGTTTAAGAAGTAGGTGCGTGTTGAAAACATCGTTAACGTTGATGGAATCGATCGACGCAAGGGCCAACTGAGAGGTTTCCGAGAGCATTTCGGAACTGTATTCGTCCTGTTTCTCGTCCGCCTGACGAGATTTCAGGGTGACGGTTGTCACCAAGGCGTCCTGTAGTTCTTCAAACCGCCGTTCCAGCAGCAACGCCAGCGATCGATTGTTGAATTGAACGAAGGCTCGTTGGCCGACGAAGCGGTATAAGATATACGCCAGCACCCCGCCGACGATGATTAGCAGGATTGCACGGGCACCCTGCGCTAATTCATTAGCTCCGGCGAGAACCGGCAAGTAATCCGCTGCCAATCCAAGCCAGAACATTACTCCCAGCCAGACAATTGCCATGCTCACGCCCTCCACCCAGACATAAAGTCGAATGCGAGAGCGTAGACGATGGAGCGTCCGTTGAATTCGTGGATCGATTTGTTGTGATTCGTTATCCATGGTTCATTCGGTTGGTGATTAAGCCAGTTTGCAAAGTCGTCGGATAATCCATTCGACGCAAAGAATTCCACTAATGACAGCGATAAGCCACCCCATCAACATTTCTTCAAAGTCTTTGTCCGGTGTTCCGGGTAATTGTGTCTCTTGGTCCCGGGCAACAATGCTTTCACTAAGTGACCGCCCTTCTTCATTATTAGGGGTGACAAGCGTGCTGGAAATTCCCACAAAGTAGTTCCCACTGGTTTGTTCCGCGACATAGGATAGTAAGGCATCGTTACGCCGCGGATTTTCTATTTCAAGTTGCGGGACTCGTACTCGAACATCACGTGTGAGTAAATCGGCTGATCCAGGAAGCGGAACTTCGACTCGATAGTCTCCTTCCTGCGTGGCTATGAATTGACCTGTATACATGCCTTCACGTGATCCATCGATTAGTAGTTTCAATTGAATCGGCTCCCGTGTTCCATCCGGTTGTACAAGCACGGCATCGACAGACTCTGCCGAAAGTGGGTCATGTTGTGCATCGGTTAGCACGGCTTGAATTGTAATATGTTCGCCAAGGAAAGTGCGATCCTTGTCGACAAGCAGGACCCCTCGGGTGGAGTCTCTTAATAAACGCCCCTGAGACACCCAGCGAATGAGCTTTGTGTAGTACTTTTCGAAATAGGCCTCTTCAATACTTCGCAGTCGCCACATTTCTCCGCTGGCCTGGAAAAATACGCGTCCCGCTCCATAAAAATGACCAGACATATAGATCGGCAATTCATCATCGATAGCCGTGTCGGGGTCGGAAAATCGGCTGTAGACTTTGGCGCCCGGTTTGGGGTCTTTGGCTTTGTAGAAACCGTAAACGCCTTCGAAGGATGCCCAAGCCTGCTCACTGCCGAGTTGGCTGTTATCCAACCAGAGAAATTCAGCGCTTAGCCCATCATCTGAAAACTGAATTGGCCAGGCCGTATCCCCGCCAAATCGTCCAAGACTTAAGGTAACCCCTCCCTGATTGTAAAACACGACAGGATAGAGGTTTTTGATAAGGTCGATTCCACGGCGACGCCCACGTCGCATACGAGACCATTCCGGCGTAAACACTGGCCCGGCAACTACAAACAGACCACCCGCTTCCTCGGATACCCAACGTTCCACCAGTTCAATTTGACTGTCATCCAAAGCTTCCCAGTCGGGATCAAAGGCGACGATGGCATCGTAATCATAAAGCTCTTCGTCGAGTTGAGGAAAATCGTAAACAACTTCATCTGCTTCCTGACTGATTGTATCTTCGGCCGTCTGGAGATGAACATGTACTTCCACTTCATCATCCCTGAATAACATGTTTCGGAGGAATCGATATTCGCGTGTTGGGCCGCCTGCCAGTAGTAGTACCTTCGTTCTTCGATCGACGATTTCAACGGTGGCGCTGCGTTGATTGTCACGTTCATTCTTGTCATCAGGAGGTGCCTGCACACGGATGACATAGTCTCGCTTGCCCTGCAAACTATCATCCGGTTCCAATTCGAATTCCACCGGTCGAGTTTCACCATCGTCGGCGAGGTCCAACTGAATTTGATCCTCAATTTTGTCCTGCGAAGAATCGTCACTGGCGGTGTTTACTGGTCGACTCACAAGATCGACGGTGACGGAGCGATTCTCTGCTCCATAGGCCTGGATATAGCCTGTGATTTTGAAATTGTCACCAGGGTAAACCCGTTCCGGCGCTTCGATGTCGACTACTCGAATATTCTTTGCCTGCTCATTGCTTCCTATGCCGACGGGGAATAGGGGAATATTGTACGTACGTGCTGCGCGAACAGCGATTTCCACGTCCTCACCAGAATTGCTGCGGCCGTCAGTGTAGAGAATAATGCCGGCTATTGGCCCACCACGCTCTTTATTGACCAGGTATTGGACCGCATCACCCATTCGTGTCTTGCTTCCACGTGGAAGGAGTGTCGAGTTCCAGTCGACCTCAGGTAATTCCACAATGTCATCGGTCATTCCCTGTTCGCTCGAAAAATCAGGAGATGTTATTCCCAAAGTATCGGAAAAAGAGAGTTGAGGATGTCGTAAGTTACCTACGGCGACTACGATGACGCCGGCAATCACGCATACCATACTCGCCAACAAAGACCATGATGAAGCCTCCGGTTGATCTTTTCGTCGACCTTTTGACAGATAGAAGATCAACGCGATAATCGCTACAGCGATCAAACCGAGCCCGATCTTTACAAGATTTCTTACTGAATTGATCGCCTGATCAGATAGTTTCGAATCGTTACTGGAATCGACTCTGGCGACTCGAGGGTAGGTGGCGATTTCGACCGGTCTGCTCTCTTCACTAAAACGGTGGACGATGACATCATGTTGTTGGCGGAGCTCTTCGAGCGTCGGACCATCAGCAAACTCATTGATGATATGGCTAATTCTTGCCTGACGTTGCTCATCTGAATCGTCTGTCAGTCCCATGCTTTGACTGGTGTCGACAAGTACATGCACTCTCGAACTCTTAATAATTGATTCTTCGGTAACTCGTTCTAGGTTGAAAAAGTAAAACAGAATGCCTAGCAGTGCACAACACCGCAGGACGATGAGCGTGATCGCTATCGATTTTCTTATTTCCTGCGTATCTCGTTTGTAAATCCAGACCACATAGGCTCCGAACGCCAGGCAAATCAGAACGAGCAAAAGCCAATGCCATGCTTCGGTGAGCGCATTGACACGCGTGAACTGGAAGTGCGTTTGTTTAACCTGAGCCCATATCGGCGTCATGCTGCGGTACCTCCTTTAGGAGTATGGTAACTCAGGAGGTACGCCAGAAATTGTTCACCCACCAGTCCGGCTAGCAGGATTAACATGAGCCAGAAACTGGCTGTGCCGCCGACATTGGCACTGGCGCTACCTTGAAAGGCATCTAAGTCTGATAGCTGAATGGCAATCGGTTCGAGTGAGGCGATGAGTTGCTCTTTTTCGATCCGGCTTGTGTCACCTTCAGTAGCGTTGACGTTGAGGGCATACCGCAAATCTTCAAAGGATCCGTCGTTACGTTGAGTTATTACATCATAAACTCCACTGGTGGACGTTCCTGTGGTGGTGGCTGAGGGTTTGGTGCCACCGAATATAGCATTCATAACCGGTGACTGTGGATCTGCAGTCACTGCCTGGATCGTCTCAATCGGTCGCGTCGTGGGTTCCGGGCCGGGGGTGATAACCGTTACCTCTTTATTGTATTGCTGTAGGTCAAGGGCGATATTCAGTTCTGCGCCAACCGGCCAGCGATCGAGGATGCGTTGGTTGGATGTTAAATGAGCATGCAATTTCAAAATGACCACGACAAAACTAGGGTCTTGCCCCCAGTTGTTCCACTCCGGATTAAGTGTCGTCGTGAAGCAGGCAACGCGTCCATTGCCAAATTGCTGCTCAACAGCGAATGGCTGCTGATTGTGGAGTTTGCAGATTACGCGTGCCGTGGAATCCTCGGCCGGTTTCCACGTGGGAGTCACCTGCATGTACTGGTCAATCCTGACTCGTCGGATTAGAGGGTTTCGTTCATTGAGGAAGAAATCGAAAACCGGGTGATTGATGATTTCTAAATGCGGAGTGGCTTCATCCAGCGGCGGTACGAGAATTGCGGGACCGGCAAATTCAACGGGCATCAGGCCCTCTCCGTTGCGATAAAGATTTTCGTTGAAGAAGTTGATGTCGACTTGCTCACCTGCAAACCAGGCTAGCCCTCCGCCGCGAGCCACATACTGCTCGAGGTTGGCGATGGCATCTCCATCAAGGCGTCCGACATCCATCAGGTAGATGGCGCTGTATTTGGAAAGAGATTCAGCGGGAGTGTCGCGTAGGAATTCAACAGGTTGTACATCAGGAATGATGCCTGTGTTGGTCAGTTGGCTGGGCCGAAACACGCTTGTTATAAAATACTGGTTCCGCTGATCTGATGTGCCATCGACAAGCAATACATTATCGCCTTCAGGGAAATCCAATACAGTGAATCTGGAGTTGTCGGCGAGAATCGAGTCTTCAGGCAATTGAGCATCTACGACATGCTGACCAGCTTCAGGAAAAAATACCTGAACGCGTTTGGTGGCGGTTGCACCAGATTCAATGTTTTCAAAGACTACGACGGGTAGTTCTTCAATTTGGCCTGTGACTTCGCTGGACTCTGCTGCCTGAACGGTCCCTTTCGCATGAAAGATCGACCTCATTTTTACCTGAACATTAGAGGCCGCTTCCGCGCCAAAGTTTTTCACTCGCAGATCCATAAACAACGGGACGCCGGCAGCCCGGGTGTCGTCGGCCGGTACCAATTCTGTGATTGCCAGGTTGTTATTTCCGGGTTCCACACAATCCACAAGATGGATTTCTTCACTGTCGGCACTCAGGCCGGCAAGCGTTTCTTTGATCTCGGTGGGATTTTCCCAGTCTTGAATGCGGAAATCTGAGACAAGATAGATGTTGCGGTGCTGATCTGGATTCTTTCCCACCAGTTTTTGCAGTAGCTGCATGGCTTCCAAAGGCCCAGCATCGGTTTGCGTCATGATAATGTCTTTTTGACGTTCGGAGAGCCTTCCGGGGAAGTCACTATCAACAAAGGCACCCGAAAAATCTGCAATGGCCTCAACGGCAGCATCGGTTTCGCCTTCATCAGAATTGTTAATTATCTCGCCTGCTTTGGAAAACCGCACCAACGTAAAACGCTGATTACTTCGTTCGCTGGCCTGTGTGCCGATTCGCCCAACGATACTCAAAGCCCGCTCGAATGCCGTATTTCCATTCGCCAATTCACCCATCGAAAAGCTGTCATCGAGCAAAATGAAATGGTGAGTTTCTTTTCCGCCAAATCGAGTAAGCCAGCTCTTGCCGGGGTCCCACTGGGCAAGCATGGCTACAATCAATCCAATGATAAAGACTCGTAGTAGCAACAAAAGTAGCTGTTTAAGCCAAACCCATCGCCGATGTTTTTTGTAGCTGGCAAGCAGAAACTCCATAGCGGCCCATTCGACACGTTTGTGACGCATCATGTTGATCAAGTGGATCAACAATGGCAACAGAGCTAGTAAAAAGCCCCACGTTAATGCTTGGTAGGTGAAATTCATCAGTCAAATATTGGTTAGTTAATGTCGTACACTCATTCTGTTTGATAGATATTTAGCGAGGACAGCATCCAGCGGGTCACTGGTTCGGATCAATGCATAATCCACAACGTTCTGAGCACACTGTCGTCTTACTGAATCCAGGAATTGGTGCAGCGCATCCAGATAGCCCTCTCGCAGGGATCGCGGGTTACAGTTGAGAAAATCGTCGGTTTCAAGCCCATCAAACCGCATGGGCCCACTAAACTCAAAATCCAGTTCGTCGTCATCCATGACATGGAAGACTAATACGTCATGTCCACGTTGACGCAATAGTTTAAGTCCTTTCATGATTCCCTCAACGTCACCCAGTAAATCAGAAACCAGAATGATCATCCCTCGACGCGGTACCGTTTCGGTAATTGTCTTGAGCACATCATAGACCTCTGTTTTATCTTTGGGAGTTTCGACATTAAGGCTTTCAATGATTGAGTGGATGTGATTACGTTTACTGCGAATAGGGATTCGCATTCGGACTTTTTCGTCAAATGTGATGCAGCCAACTGCATCCTGCTGTTGAAGCACTAGATAAGAAAGGCTGGCAGCAACGGTGGCAGCGTATTCATACTTGTTGAAGGCCCCGGTCCCATACTGCATACTCTTCGAAACATCGACGACCATCGTGCATCTTAGATTGGTATCTTCTTCAAACTGTTTGACATAGAGCCGGTCCTGTCGTGCCCAGACTTTCCAATCAACATGGCGCAGGTCGTCCCCGGCCACATATTCGCGGTGTTGTAAGAATTCAACTGATTGGCCGAAGTAAGGGCTTCGATGCATTCCAGAGAGAAAGCCCTCGACGATATGTCGTGCCCGAAGATCCAGCCTGGCAATCCTTTTGATTGCCTCAGGATGCAAAAATCTTTTGGAATCGGGCATCGTTTGTCAGTTCATCTTCCTTGGTTGGCGTTGCGTCGATCAACTGCTGGATAACGTCGTCTGACGTCACTCCGTCACTTTCGGCAGCAAAGTTCACAACGATTCTGTGTCGTAGTACCGGCTTGGCCAGTGCCTGAATGTCTTCTGTGGAAACGTGAGTACGCCCATGCAGTAACGCGCGGGCTTTACCACCTAGGATCAAAAACTGCACGGCACGTGGTCCGGCACCCCAGGAGATATTTTCAGTTACAAAATCGGGAATTCCGGGCGATCCGATTCGCGTCTGGCGAACAAGAGAAAGTGCAAACCGAATGACATGGTCACTTACAGGGACTTCACGGACTACTTGTTGCAACGCAACGATTTCTTCGGCTGTTAACACCGTCTCGACTTCGTTAGTCGTCGCAGTCGTCGTTTGACGAGCGACTTCAAATTCTTCGTCGAAGCTTGGGTAGTCGACGAATATTTTGAACATGAATCGGTCCTGCTGTGCCTCCGGTAAGGGGTAAGTTCCTTCCTGCTCGATTGGATTCTGAGTAGCCAACACGAAGAAGGGATCGGAAAGTGGATGGCGAACACGTCCGACCGTGACCTGTTTCTCCTGCATCGCTTCCAATAACGCCGCCTGCGTTTTGGGAGGAGTTCGATTGATTTCGTCAGCTAGAATCATATTACTGAAGATCGGACCTTCCATAAAACGCCGTTCTCGAGCCCCGGTCGTTTTGTTTTCTTCAATGATTTCAGTTCCAGTGATATCAGCAGGCATCAAATCCGGAGTGAACTGAATTCGGTTGAAAGAAAGGTTGAGAGTCTTGGCTAATGTACTTATCAGTAAGGTCTTTGCTAGTCCTGGCACACCCTCCAAGAGACAGTGCCCTTTACTGAATATAGAAATCAAGATTTCTTCGATGACATCCTGCTGCCCAATAATAATTCGAGAAAGCTGCTCAGTGATCTTTTCACGAGCGTCTGCCAGTTGCTTGACAGCATTTGAGTCCACTTGTGCGGGTGAATCGGTTCCATCGCTTGCCATGGTGTCCGGTTTCCTTCCAGTATATTAGTTTTTGTTCGTCAATCTAATTGCCGAACAATGCCTCGATTCCTATTTCTGCTAACACGGCAGTTTGAAGAGATTATTAAAGATAATCTTTTTATCCAATAAATGCGATTGGCCGAGCATGAGAATTATTAATTCAGCATTACTTACTTCGGCCCGATAGCCTTGATTGAATGTGTGGCCTGACACATGCATTTGGGGCCGCGGAATGAAATCATGAAACAGGGTCTAAAAGGTTTGCCAAAGAAGAGGGAAATGTCAGGCTTGCCAGAATAGACTAACCTATTTTGGTGGCTCTTTTTCCGGTAAAGGCTTGGCCTCAGGTGTTTTCTCTTTAACCTGCTTTGCAGGCAACGCTTTCGGCTGGGGTTTTACAGGTGCTTTTTGCATCTGCTTTTGATTACGTTGTTCGACCGCTTTACCAACTTGTCCAAAGGCCTCGAAGAATCCTTTGGCAAAAGCGTTTGCTGCTCCACCTGTGCTGCGCGTAGCCTGAGCGTGCATTCTTATCGGCGCAGCCGGCCAAGTAGGCTCATTTGTCACACTAAATTCAAAAATGTGGTTTTTATCCGCAACGACGGTGACTTTTTGGTTCTCGAGATCCGAGATTACGTTGAAAACCCGAATGTATCCTGGGATTTCTCTCGGAGGCATCAACATGCGACCGTCCCGCTTGTCCATACAGAAGACTTCCGAACGGATACTGCCGCTAGTTCTATTCTGAGTGGATGTTGGATTGAGCTGTCTGATAAATGCCATCACCGGCGAATCAGTTGATTGAGAAAGTGGTAGTGCCCAGCCTTCGACCGAAGCTGGAGTTTGCCAGAGGTACTCACCGGAATTGGCATCTAATGCGTAGATATTTCCATTGATCAGGCGAGTTTGCATGCCGATGGAGGGAATCGTGATGCCTCGTATGGTCGCACTACGGTTCGGGATGACAAGGTACTGATCTTCGTATTGGATGACATAGAGATTCGTCATCTGTGGTTCTTCAGGTAGTTTCTTTTCAATAACCAATTGCCCTGTCGCCAGATCTCGGATCTCAAACTTGCCTGTTGGTTGCATTAAGGCCAAGCGTGTACCCATCATTTGACCTCGTAGTCCGGTGACATAGGTTTGCTGCCATACCATTTCTCCATTGGATACATCCTGAAGCCCAATCATGATGTCCGTGCCGGTCAGTTTATAGACCAGCGACTTGAAGCCTTCGATTGGCCACCTTTCAGACCGGTTAATGCCGTCGATTCGTTGCACTTCAGCCCCGTCTGTCAAGCTGTATTCGGTAGCAACGACAGCATTTGGAGCAATGACGATGATGCGATTACCTTCGGTGTAGATCTCACTTCCGGCTTGAATACCGTTGCGAATCCAGATGGTTTCGCCTGTGATAGGATCAACACAATAGAGGTCACTTTGCTGTTGATAAACGATTCCATTTAGATTGATGTTGCCGGAAAGCCCAAGTTTATTTCCCGCAGCATCAACGGCGTTGTAGCGTCGAGTTCCCCAGGGAGTCGTGGTAACACGAGATCTCAACGGAATGGACACCGACCCGTTTGTACTGCTTGGTAAAATCGACTTTCGCCAGAGAATTGCTTCGCTCGGATCGTTACTCGCATTAAGTAAGTCGATCGCCAAAACTTCCCGTCCGATAAAAGCAAACATATAGTGGCCATAGATTTTTGCGTATGCGACGGTATATTGAGTACCAAATACCTGTCGGCCGGTGTTGAGCGAAACTTCCTGTACGATTTGCCCGCTGGAAGCACGAATGGCAATCGCATTCTTCTGTTGATCGTAGCCGATTGTGTAACCCTTTGGCCACGGTCCTCGAACTTCTTTGATCGGGATATTATAGATTCGTTGATAGCTTGGGAATTGTCCTTCGGTGTCGGTAGTTTTTTGGACTGCCGTGAATCCCAATGGCCAACCAGAACTGGTATTGGCAAGAGCTTCGAAGGGCTCGGTATTAAGCGTCTGAGTGACAAACTGCTCGCCGGTTTGCTCACCGTCAACCCGATTCTCTGCCCATCTGTTCCGGATAATAGAAAGTGTGTTGAGTGCATCCTGATGACGTCCAACACCTATGTATAATTTAGCCAGTTCAACATGGCTTCGACGCTGGATCTCGTCGTCTTTAGAATTTAATTGCAGTGACACCAGAAGTAACTCAGATTCAATTGTCTCCTGAATATAACTTGATTCAGAGTCGACCAATGCTGAGGCAAGTTCAATTCTCGCCGTGTCAGCTAGAGTATGCGTTCCAAAAAAGCGTGTGAAATCACGCAGACGCAAAATGTCTTTCTCAGCTACGGCTTCCTCCAGATATTGTGAAATTCTAGATTCAATTTCGGCTCGTTGCTGCGCGTTGCCGGCAGCCAATAAAGCCCGCAATTGTCCCTGAACCCACCGGTCAGTTCGGACGTGAACTCCCTGAGGTGTAAGTTTCAGCACTTCATTGACATTTGCACCGGCGTCTTCCGATTGACGAGCGTGATCGATCAATTGGAGGTAAGTATCAAAGGCTGCTATGATTTCCCCGACCACACGCTGTCCCGACGCCTTCGTTTGCAACAATTGTTCGATTTGCTGGCCAGTGAGTGGAAGTGCTTCCAATTCAGTCAGAAGCGTCTGATATGTTCCATAATCCTGCTGCAAAAGCCTCAGCATAGTTCGGATAAGGAGCTGTTCAATGGCTAGATCATTGGGGGCAAGCTGCATCGACTGACGGAGTGTGGTAAGCGCTGCGTCATAATTGCCTTCCTGCAACTGCAACTCTGATTGACGAGAAAGCGCCCAGATATCGTCCTTGTTGGCTGCCAGACGTTGGTTGACTTCTTCACGTAACGGTTCTAGCTGGTAATAAACTGAGATAGCGTCTGGGGTTTGTGATATTACCTGATCATTGAAGCAAACCAGATTCCCAAATGGTTCATTGAGCTCGATTTTCTTCAGTATTTTTCCGGTGTCGAGATCTAGCTGCAGCAGTTTCTTGTTAGAGATGGGCACAAAATATGTGTTTTCAGACCGGAAGCCTCGCCCATTTACGACTCCCTGGTCGATCAATAACTCTTCGTCACAAACCGCTTCACCGGATTCCAGAGAAATCGAGGAGACTTTGCTTTTACCTACCACCAGTGCGACGTTGTCAACGATACAGCCTATATACAGGTCTCCGGTTCGCGCGACCGGCTTCCAATGCGGTTTGCCCGTTAGCAGATTGAGACAAATCAGATTGTTGTTTTCAGGCGGCGTCGCAACAACCGTACCATCGGAGATTGTAATTGTTGAATCGATCCACTGCTGTTTTTGATTTTCACTATTATTGTAGGGGATTCCGTTGAATTGCCGAGCCTGTCGCAGATTACGGTTGATGTAAGTATAGCCCCAAAGAAGTGTTCGCGAAGATATATCGACCGCTACAATAGCACCGGCTGCTGTTGGGCAAACTAGTACTCCGTCGGCAAAGGAGGGAGAGGCACTGGCAAGACGCCGATTCCAGTCGAGTGTGATCTTTCGATTGTCGACGTGAGCGAGTTGTTGCTGCCATTTGAGGTTGCCGGTCTCAGCATCGAGTACGAGTAGGCGAATCTCTCCGTTCTTCTCTCCAATGACGTATAGATCTTCATATAACGGTAATGGAGGCCCTAGAAAGAAAATTCCGGCTAAATCAGGGTCGTCTTCACCTGTTTCTCCACCAACAATCCAGTTCAGTGACCCTTCCGATTCCAGATCCAGCGCTACGAGTTTGTTCGTTGAACTTGGCCCGCTGGCATTGGAGTTGCCAGGGTTAAACACAAAACTCCGACTGTTCGTTTTTTTAACGATTTCAAGGTCCCAAAGAGCAAACACCTGCTTGCCGTCGCTGCACAGTTGACCGAAAGCATGGTCCTGCATCAGCCTCTGCTGGAGTTCGTTCTTGCGTGTTGCGTCAGCCGTACCCACGTTTTGCGTGGATGTTTCTAGTAGACTTTCCTCGTCTTCCGAATCAAACCACGGGAACTCCCATAATCGCTTGCCTGATTCAAAATCAATCGCAATGACTCGCGAAGGACTACGGGTGATTACAGTTTTTCCCACAACAAGTGGCTGGACTGAGGATATAGCATGCTGCTGTTGTAGTTGTTGTGATTGGATGAGTGACTGCAGGTGACCTTCATCGAGTCTGTCTGCGCCTGTTGGGACACGCCAGCGAATCGACGGTAACGGGATGCCACCCTGACTAATCGCGTTGCGGTCTGGCGACCCTCGGAACAGGACCCACTCGATATTGTCATTGATGGAGAGGATTTCTCCTTTGCCGGCTAAATCATTAAGCCAGTCGATCGGATTCTCATCTCCTGTGAAAATCTGTCGCCGTTCGCCGCCGATTTCAAAGGCAGCCTCTGGAAGACCATTTTTCAATTCAAGCAGCGTTTCAGAAGCCTTATTCGGCAGTTGAGCATGCAGCCAGCAGGTTGCCAAAATCAGAGAGAGCTCTGGGTCATACTTTTTGCGTGCTCCCGGAGTATCGTGTACTCTTTGGAAATTCAACGCAGCAGCTAATGGCTTACCACTGTCTAAATCCCGATAGGCAAGCAAAATGGCTGACTCATACCCAGCCTGTGTGTGGAAATACTTTCGAGTGACCTCAGTTAATTGCGATAGCTTACCGGATTCTAAAGCAGTATTTAGTATTTGAGCAGCCTCAGTACCGTATTGTAACTCGTACAATTCCAATGCATTTGCGGGGAGCGTACCCAATAAACGCTGGGCTTCCCCTTTGAGACTCACAAATGTCCCGGGGGATTCTTCCAATTCAACAAAGTAATCTTGATTCTCATCCATGCTGGTATTGGCTGCAGCCGCCTCAACACCCGGAATAACTTCTTCATCAAATGTTTCAGTGAGAATGGTGCCTAGATGAGAAACAGCATCACTGAACTGTTCGTCCTCGATTGCCTTCCGAGCTCGACTTAAGTGTTGTTTGACAACTCGAGGAGCGGGAAGAAACACATTTGCCGTTGGCTCTTGAGCCTCGATGAGGCTAGCAAGAGAAACCATTAACGCAGCACTTGTTATTAATAGAAGTAGGTTTTTCATTATTGAATGCTTCTTTTCAAATGCATAAAGCTGGTTTGAATTGGGTTGCAGAACCTATTTTTTATCCTGAAACGCTTGGATTTTTAATTTTTTTAAAATAAATGGTACTTCATGTTGGAGTGATTCTACGCCACTAATTTATCGGGAATATCGACGACACCGCGTATTTTCCTCCCCTTAGAATAGGTATAAGCCAATTGTAAGCGTTTTCACCCTAAAAATCTCGTCTACATTTATATCGAAGTAGCAAAACTGGGAATTCATAGGAATCTTAATTGGCATATTGAAGTATGTTCCGAGCTGGTTTTTCGCTTAAAAAGACTGTATTTATAGTGTTTTCAGGGATTTTTTTGTCTCTCTTAACCGACCAGGACTTGTTAATTTTGATCGATGTAGGCTTCTTAACGATGATTTGTATAAACTGGTGACTAATTGGCTAAAAGCAAGCTACCTGTTCGATAAGGCTTGGTTTGATTGCTGAAAATTCAATCCAATAAATCGTATTTCAATTGGTGCTACCTTGGTGTTTCACGGATCGAGCCAAGTCTGCAAAACGTGGTTTTTTTAGGTTTTATTGGCTTTACTATTGCAATTCTTGTCTAAAAACGGCCTAATTATCCGCAGGTTGAAGAATTCAACAAACCGATAACTAAATGTCGTCAGACGACTCAATATCATCGTATTTCCTTTCAAGGAGGATAGATACATGGCTAAGGCGCCAACAAAAACAGCTGTTCTTAAGGCAATTGAAGACAAAGTCGAAGGGATCACCAAAAAGCAAGTAACTGAAGTGTTAGATGCACTCGCAGCTACGATTGGTGAGACAATCAGCGATGGTGAAACTCCATTCACAATTCCTGGCTTGTGCAAAATTGTTGTACAGAACAAACCAGCTCAACCTGCTAAATTCGGTGTACCTAACCCATTCCGTCCGGGTGAAACTATGGATGTAGCAGCCAAGCCTGCTCGCCGTGTGGTAAAGGTTCGACCTCTTAAGGGGTTGAAAGATATGGCTGGCCAACCCGAGTAATGTACCAGCTGCGGATCCTGGAATCTAAGTTCCGGGTGAAGCTCAAATCAAGAGCGACGTTCCTCGAAAGAACGTCGCTTTTTTTATGCAATTCGTTCTGTATTGATCGATTCAATGTCGTTGCATCGATTTATCAGTTGGATAGATTACTTAAATGAATGCTCATCTAATACTTATTGCTATTCTGATTATCTACCCGATCATCATTTGGGGAATCTTCAGGCGGGCTCGGGTTTCACACGGCCGGATTAGAGGCTTGTGTTTGAAATTTAGCTTATTGACGGGATCGCTTATATACTTATTCGGAGCTTTGGAATGCTACTTTTATAATTTCGTCGCGATTTCAGACGGTTTTGGGCAAACTAAAATGCATCAAAACTGGCGTGAACGATACGGCGTGATTCCCACCAATTCCCTGGGAATGAGGGACGAAGAACCCGTTCAATCGAGTAAGCCTGCTATGTATGTAGTTGGCGACAGTTTTGCTGCTGGACATGGTATCAACAATTATCAAAATCGTTTTGCAAACATATTGGAGACTCGCTTAAAGCATCAGTGGGATCTGATTTTACTGGCAAAAGGTGGCTGGGGTACCCAAAAGCAGCTAGAGGTGTACGCCGAAGTGTCGAACAAACGTGATGATTCCCAGGGATTATTAATCTGGCAATACTACATCAATGACATCGATGATTCCGGTCAGTTTGTGGGACTTACCCGTCCGTCAATCTACCTTGGAGCACCACGGTTTTTGAAGCCAATCGTAGATAACTATCACTTCGCTAACTTTCTCTATTGGGGCGTTTTTCGTGCAGTCTATGCTCAGGAGCTTGGGCAGCAGTATCTGGCCTATCTGGAAAAGTGTTTTTCCGATCAGGCTGTGTGGGAGCATCATCGCGGGCAATTGCAGCAGGTTATCGATTTACAGCATCGGAGCGAAGTGACGACGGTTAAAGAAATGCCGGCAGATCGTAAATTAATAGTCGTCGTTTACCCGAATCTAAAAGATATTCCGACCACCAGACGCTTGTCCGATAAAGTGGCTGATTTTTTTGAAAGTCAGGGCGTCGATGTCGTGAATATAGCGGATTTGTTGTTGGACTATTCGGCGGAAGAAATCACTGTCAACGTATTTGATGGCCATGCCAACGAGATGGCCAATGGCGTGCTTGCAGAGCATCTTTACCAGCGTTTTTTCTCGTCCCCGTGAACGTTCAGACTGGGGTTTGGGCAAAAAAAATTGCCGATATGCAGTAGGTTGCATTAGTGGTCGGGGGCGGGCTCGAACCGCCGACACTCGGATTTTCAATCCGATGCTCTACCAACTGAGCTACCCGACCAAGGTAAAAATGTCACAATACACTGCACTATCGGCAATGAAATGGTGAAAAAATAGATTAAAGCAATTAATCTCTGTCGGCAACCCCACAGGATGAATTGATTTCTAAAAAACTATAGTCAATATAGACGTGAATGAGTGTTGAGTGGCTTGCTTGACACCCCCATCCTAATGTCTAATATTCGTGTAGGAAAATAGGTTTTTACCCCCCCCGCTCAAAGGTAATGCCGATATATTTTCCATTACCCAAGCTTGTCGAATACGGAATACAGAATTATGAATGTGCGGCCGACTGTCGTTTTTGGTTTGCTATTGCTAACGCTAAGTACGCCGGCTGTTAAGGCACAGGAGTTTGTGAAGTCTCCTCGTGTAAGAGCGATTGTTGAAAAGGGCATTGGTTTTCTCGAGAGTGATTTGACAGGTCAACCCCAGATGGGGAAGGAAGCATATGGTGATGTTTTAGTTGGGTATACTATCTACAAGTATCACGATGTTTTTAATCTCCCTGGAGGGAAGACGCATCCCAAGGTTAAAGCGGCGCGAGAAAAGGCGTTGGCGGCTGTTCAAACGGTTGCAAACGACCAGTATACAGGTGAAAAGAAATATTATGTCGCAGCGGTTGCGGCACTGTTTTTTTTAGATACCGATCCAGATGCCTATAGGACTGAAATTGCAAAACTTATAGCGATATTGGTCAAAGGGCAAAAGAAGAATGGGGCGTGGGGCTACCCTAATTCAGACCCGAAGGAAGGTGATAATTCTGTAACGCAGTTTGTTGTGCTTGCTTTGTGGATGGCTCAAAATAGGGGCTTTGAAGTCGACATAGACACTCTTGCGGCAGTAACAAATTGGTTTTTGAGAACTCAGGCTCCCGACGGAGCATGGGGGTATCACGGCAATGACCCTGAATCCTTCAAACGTATTTCTCAGGAAGTTAAAAGTGGGGCCGGTGGTGACAATAATTGGGGCCATCAATCAGATGCAGCTTGCGGTGCTTCGAGCTTGTACATCCTTGCGGGAACACTTGGGTTTGTAAATCAGAAACCTAAAGCAGGACCAAAGAAAGTAAAAACATCAACTAGCACAGCGATCAAACTAAAGGAAGAAGATGAGGGATTTACGCCTAATCCATTGACAGACAAAGTTGACCGAGGGTATCTAATTGAATCGTTAAAGTTGACGGATAAATGGTTCGCCGGTCATTTTCGTTTTGATAGGAAATCTGGGCGTAAGGCGTTTTATCAAAACATATTTAAGGGGCAATGGGCCAGGAATCTAACGGCAGAAGAACCTGCTCGCTGGCCTTTTTATTCGTTCTACATATTTGAACGTTACCAAACTTTTCGCGCTTTGGCTGAACAGAAATCTCTTATGTCCGAGCCGGATTGGTATTCACGCGGTTTGAGTTTTATGCAGTCTGTCCAGCGCGACGATGGATCATTGACCGCCGGTACACCATCAGGAGGCGAGGCAATGGACACGTGTTTTGGCTTGTTATTTTTAATGCGAAGTACCTTGAAGAGCGTTTCCAATCTGGCCAGGGATACTCAGTTCATCTCTCTTGGTGAGTTACCTGAAGATGCTGCGAATGCTCGCATCGTTGATGGCAAAATTGTGACGTCAGAACTAGGCGGAGATATTGGCAACCTGCTAGACCAGCTTGAAGGTTTAGATCCTGAAAAGTTTGAGAACATGAAGAAATTCCCCAAGGTTCTTGAGTTGTCTGAAGATGAAGAAGAGCGGCGGGCTCAAATTGCACGAGTGAAGTCGATGATTTCAGAAGGTGCTCCGGCAGCCCGACGAGTTGCCATCCGGGCTTATGCTCGGGAACAGGGGCTCGATGCTGTTCCGATTCTGCTATACGCTCTCACAGACCCGGATGTCGTAGCGACTCAGGAAGCGCGTAACGCGTTGCGGTTTATTAGCCGACGTCTGAATGGATTTGGTTTGCCGGATAACCCAACGCCTGAGGAGAAAGCCGAAGCAATTGCCAAGTGGCGAAACTGGTATTTACAGGTTCGGCCGGAAGCTGAGCTTGAAGAAGATGGGGTACCGGGCGTAAGTCAGTAACGGCGTGTTGCGGATGAGCATGAAAAGAGAGCTATGAGTACCGTTAATCCATTAGAATTGCCTGGCCGTCGCCCTGTTCGATATAAGGATATCATTAAGGTGACATCCTTTGAGAAGGTGACCAGCTTTCTATTCTCGTTGAATTTTTTGATGGGATTATTTGTGATAGCCATGTTCTTTATGTGGCTTGGGACCGTTCAGGTTGTGCGGATCGAACCTGTTCCTGTGGTGATGGTAGAACCCAAACCTCCCGGTGATAACCCCAAAGGGTACGAAGAGGACGTTGAAGCGCCGGGCCTGGAAGAATCTCAGGATTTTACAGAGCCCAGAATTGAAGAGACGTTTCTGGCGGTGACCGATGCAGTCACCGCGACGTCGGGAGCTCTAGTGGCGATGAACACAGGTGCGACGTCGAGTAGCCATGGTTCGGGGTTAGGAGACAGGCGAAGTCCCGGTGGCACCGGCGGTGGGGGCGGAAAAGACTATAGCGATCGGTGGAAAATCAACATCACTGCACGCAATATTGACAGTTTCGCTCGAATCCTTGACCAGTTCAAAATCGAGTGTGTTGTCTTTGGCGGAGGTGTGGCAACTTTTGACTATGCCAGGAATCTCTCAGATACAGCACCCACTAAATATTCATTGGAAAAGTCGGATGGCCGCAGCGTCTATAACCCTTCGGAAGAGAATGCGATTGTTTGGACAAAAGAGCTTTGTGAAAAGGCTGGAATTAATACAGCTGGCCGATTTCCGACTCATGTGTATCCTATCGAACTCAATGCAATACTGACCAAGATGGAGTTTGATAAAGCACAGGCAGCAGGGAAAACTATGGATGAAGTCCGTCGTACGACGTTTGAGGTCCGTGGTAACGGTGGCGGATTCCAGTTTGTGATTACAAACCAGGAATATATGGTTGCAATACGAAGATAAACTACGTCCGCAGCTGATGGTTCAGCTTGGATAAGAATGCATTGATTCAATGCTTTGTAAAAAGGAATTAGGATAAAGTGAAAAGCTTATTGTTATTTGCTCAGGACGCTGCTGCAGGCGGTGGCGGCGCTTCAATTTCGGATTATCTGGATTACGTCGGTAATAGTATTTACGGTGTATTAGCTGCGATCGCATTATGGGGACTATACCTTGTGGTGATGGTTTGGCGTCGAGTCGGAGCAAAACGATTCAAGAGCGAAAAACAGCTCAATGAATTTATGGACACCGTTGATGAGCCTTTATTGCAAGGTGATTTTGACGGGGTTTTGTCTGTTTGTGATCGCAATAAACGGGCCATGGCTCAATTGATCTATCTGGGAGTGATGAACCGTTCCTTAGGTTATGCTCAGGTTCGCCAGCTTATGGCCGATCGTTTTCAACGAGATGTGCTGGCAGATTTGGAAAATCGAACAAGCTTGATCAATACGGTTATCAAGAGTGCTCCTATGGTTGGATTGCTGGGAACCGTTATCGGTATGATGGGAGCCTTTGGGAAGCTGGCAACTGCCGATCAGGTAGACCCTTCTGTTTTGGCAGGGAATATCATGGTGGCTCTGATTACGACGGCTAGTGGCTTGGCTATCGCAATTCCACTAACGATCTTGCTTACCTATATCAATATTCGTATTCGCAAACTGGAAGACATGGTAGGGGTTGGTTTGACTCGATTTCTGCCTGCTCTGAAACATGTCATGGATGACTAGGTTGTCTTACAACTAAACTTCCCTTTCCTGCTAAATACTAAATATGAGTTTTGACATGTCGACCGAAGATGCTAGCCACGATCCGCCGCTCATGCCGGAGCGAAATACCGAAGATGCTGAAATGGATATCACTCCCATGATTGATATAACGTTTTTGCTTTTAATCTTCTTTCTGGTGGCTTCCAAAATGGACTCTCCTGCCTCGGGTGAACTGCCAACTGCGGTTGCCAATCGGCCCATCATGGCAGATAAGGCGATTGTCTTAAATGTTGAAAAAGACGGCGATGGTGTCAAAGTGACTGCGCCACAGCAGTGGAATCAGCCCGCAAAGGAATTTTCGGGAGACATCGATACCCTGACAGACGAGGTGACTGAGTACGTTGGAATGATCGTTGCAGATGACGAGGAAAAACAGGTTTTATTACAGGCTTCAGGGCTTGTGAAACACAGAGATATCTCCAAAGTCGCTCAGGCTGTTGGGAAGGTCGGCACAGAATCCTCGAAGAGCTTATACGTTGCCGTCAAGCAAGTGGGCCAGTAGTAAGAGGTGATAGAGTGACAGTAGAAGATGACTTGATCGAAGAACAGGTGACCTTTGGCGGGAAGAAGCTCGAGGAAGATGATCTAGACATGACGCCGATGGTTGACGTGACATTTCTGTTGTTGATTTTCTTTGTGATGACGGCGGCGTTTACGATCCAAACTTCACTCCCTATTCCGACACCTCAGAGTGAAGAGGCAAGTACCAATGCGGTACCTGAAGATACGGATGAGGACCCCGAATTCATTACGGTCAAAGTGGACGCAGATAATAACTTTTGGGTGACTCGGACTGACGGTCTTGACGAAGAGTGTACCGATATCAGGCAACTGCGTACTCAATTGCGCATCATGAAAGACGATATGGGGGATGTCAACAAAATCGTCGTGGAAGCTAACGAAGAATCTCTTCATGCCCAGGTCGTGGCTGCCATTGATGCGGGGATGGTAATCGGAGTCGACCAGGTCCAGCTTATGACTGTGGCCGAAGACAATATTAATTACTAGATAATTGACAAGTTGCTAGGAAAGCATGAACGCACAAGAGTTTGTAAATCTACTGAAAGATCTAAACGTACTGGCTGCCGGTACGATTGAGGGTTTACTTAACCAGTCCGATGTTGTTAGCGACAAAAGGACTCCGCAGCAACTCCTTAAATCGCTGCTCGACAGTGGTCAGATTACCAGGGAACAGGCAAGGCTGGTCGTTTCGAAGGTTCAGCAATTAGAAGCCCAGGCTCTAACGGCTGATGATGAAGTCATTGACCTGTCTCAGGCCAACCTTTCCGGAGATGCAGTGGCGGATCCCGATGAAGAAATCATCGATCTTAGCCAGTTAGGTGATGTCGGCGATGAAGATGACGAGGTTGTTGATCTCGATCAGTTTGGTGCAGATCAGGAACAGGACGAAAATCAGGTATCCGACTCATCTCAGCAGGATCGTTACCGACCAGAGGATGAAGAGGAGGAGGTGAACTGGGGCGGCATGATGATTATCGGCAACGCTCTGGTTTTTGGTTTGCTTTGTGTTGGTGCTGTAGTCTTATATATTGTTTTGGCTAACCATTCGGCCAAAAAGACGTGGGAGAGTGCTTTTAAGCAGTACGCAGGTGGTTCCTATCAGCAGGCCAAGAGTCGTATGGACAGTTTTGTCGAGGAATTTCCGAATGACGGTAATGTAAACAGAGCAAAGATTTACTCGATCATGTCAGAGGTCAACATTCAACTGGTTAGTGTCAGGAAGGATTCTGTAGAACGAATTGAAGCCGCATTGCTTGTGGGGGATTATCTGGAAGGGTTTCGTGAAGAAGCTGAAGTTGATTTGAAATCGCTTTTGCCAAGACTTGCTGAATACTACGTCAATGCAGCGAGAATATTGCCTGGCCTGGAGGACAAGCGGGAGTACGTTGCTTTAACGGAAAAAACGCTGGAGTTGATCGGTAAAGTCCGGGTCCTGGAAGCCGTTCGGCAGGATGTCGCCTTTCAGGCTCGGCTTCAAGACATCAGAGATGTCATTGCGGAGGCCAATAAGTTGATCGCTCGCGGTGAAGCTTTGGAAAGGACATTGGCCGAAATCGATGAGTTGATCGCAGCTGATACATTGGACGATGCGTTCATTGCTCGTAATACCCTGATAGAGAAGTACGCAGAATTACGTTCCAACGATGAATTACGTAAAGCCGTAATGAAAATATCAGAGGCTGAGCAAAAACGAGTTGTTCGTGTTGAAGCCACGATTGTTCCCAATAATGATCCGATTCCAGTGCCTCCTGAACACAAAGTGATTGTGGCTACGCGGAATAGTAAGAATATCTCCGGTGTTCAGGGCTACTTCGTAACAGTACTTGCAGGTGACAGTGTCTATGGAATTGAGCTGGCGACGGGCCGTGTCAATTGGAGGAGGTTTGTTGGGTTGCAAACCAATCTTCACCCGATTCGAGTTGCAGAAGATGGTTTGTCAGATTCGATCCTCGTGGATGGTGCGAGATATGAACTTGTCCGAGTGGACTCCTCGACAGGTGAGCAGAAATGGCGTCTGCCGGTTGGCGGCACATTCACACAGCCCAGATTATTTAACGGGAAAATATACTGTAACACCCATGTGCAGCGACAATTCCAATTCACAGATGAGAACGGAGAGGTGGTCGAACAGGAAGTCTTAGTCGGCTCTTTGTTGACGATTAACCCGGATACGGGAGAAGTTGAGCGTCAAATCCAATACCCGATGGGAACACACGTCGAACCCGGCTTCGATGATGAAAATGGCATCATCTATCAGGTTGGCGATCATTCCAATCTGTATGCAGTATCTGCAAGAACGGGAGAGTGTATTGGCGTCTATTATCTTGGCCATGATGACGGTGGAATTGCAGTACCCGCAGTGTACGCGGTGGGGTATGTCATTTTGATTGAAAATGGAAAGTCGTTTTCCACGCTTCATGTTCTTTCTCACGGTGAAGATGGTTTTTCGTTAGGGCAGGATGCCAAGACATTGCAAAGCTTGGTGCGGATGCCACCCCAGACCTTTGGCCGCAGGTTGTTGGTGTCGACAGAATTAGGGCAAATCTATGTCTATGACGTTGATCCTAATCTGCCTCGTCCCATTGGGCCATTGGCCGTGATGGCTGCCGTTGAGGGGGAGTACGACGACCCGATTCGGGAATACGGAATGGCTCGCGATGGCCTGTTGTACATGGGAGGCAGAGGGCTGGTGAAGTATCAGATTCAGTCTCAGTTAGGTCAGCTAAAAAAAGATTGGGCAAAATTCCAAACGGCAGTCTTTGTTGCTCCGATTCAAAAGTTTGGAAATGTTGTGGTTTATGCACGACAGAAACAAAATACAACTCGGGTCACTATTTCAGGTCACCCTGTGAAAGAAGTAAATGCATCCTGGGAAGTTGATTTGGCGAGGACGGCAGGTATAGCATTTTTGCCGTCCCCGCAACAAGGTCCTAAGGCCAACGTGTTGGCTGGTCAGTCAGTCCTTGTTAATTCGGTGGGAGCAGAGGAATAGCTGTGAGCTTTTGGCTACCATTAAGGCCGAAAGTGACTCAGTGGAGAGTGTGACGGATGAGCGTCGAACAGTTTATAGATCAGATTGCTGGTAAAGGCTTGCTTGACGAAGCGTTGTTACAACGCCTTCGACGGGATGCTGCGGCTGCGGAAAATCAGTGGACACCTGAAGATGTTGTAAAGTTTTTAGTGGAACAGGGGCACTTGACCCGATTTCAGGGGAAAAACCTTCTCAAAGAGATTCAAACGGTGCAACCTGCGACGCATGAATCTCTTGATCTTGCTCCTAGTGGGTCGATTGATGGCTTGAGTATTGGAGTCGTTAGTGACGACGATGATGATGACGCGGAGATTATCGATCTCGAAGCAGCAGTGCCGCCAAGTGTTGCTGCGGATCACCCGCAGGCTGGCAATGAGGGAATAGTCGATGTGAGCCAGGCCAATATGGCTGAGGCACACGGCTTGCCTCCGCAGTCCCCAGTCCAGGAAGTCATGGCAGGCCAAGCAGTTCATGCGACTTTGCAGTCGACTTCTCCTGCCGAGGGAGATGGTATGTTACACGCGGAAGCCTCTGGAATGGCTGATGCTGCCGGTTATGAAGATGTGATGGTTCCAACATCTTTGTTGGACAAACAGTTTAATAATCAAATTTGGGACAAACGTTTTCTCTATGCAACAATTTCGGTGTTATTGCTGCTAGTAGGGGGAGCTGCTGTTTTTTACTTTGTCATCAATAATAAATCCGCAGATGTGAAAATCGAAGCAGCGCGAGAAGCTTACGGTTCATCACAATACGACAGTGCCATTGTCGAATTGTTGGAGTTTACGAAACAGTTTCCCAATGATAAACGCTCCGATGAAGCGATGGCATTAGTTTACCTAAGCCGTATTCACTTAGCGGTTGCCACGGGGCAACAAGAAGCAATTGAACAGGTTGAAGAAGCAATTACAACGGGCAAAGATATTCCTGGATTTTCGAGCAGGGCTCGTGACGAACTAAAGGTCGTGTTGCCACGGTTTTCCGAATCGTTTCTGGTACGCGCTGAAACCGCAAATGTTCTTGAAGAGAAGAAAGAATATTATCAATTTGCCGTCGATGCGTTGGAACTTATTAACCTACCTGGGGCTTTGGGGACCACGCGCAGTGAATCAGCCGTAAGAACCAAATTGGAGGATCTGGACGAACGCCTTGCGAGTGTTAAACGCCATGTCGATCGTGACTCGCATTTGAGCGTCGCTATGAATGAGATGGCTGTGGCTGTTAGCGAAAACAAAGTTGCTGCTGCCTTTGAAAGTCGTCGGCAGTTACATGATTTATATCCTGAATTGAAAGGGGATCGGCGTCTCTCATCGGTACTCAGTCAGATCCACGATGCTGAGCGGGCTCTTGTGAAAAAAGTACCAGCCAAATGGCAAGCTGTTACCGATCCAAAAGGTTTGGTAAGTGGGGCTCCAGTAACGGCTACCACAGTGGGGAGTTCTATTCCGGATGTGAATGGACAGGTCGCGGTTCTGGCTGGCGGAAATGTCGTAGGCTTGAATGTTGCAGGTGGTACGGTCTTGTGGCAGCAGTTTGTTGGCTTGCAAACAACAGTTGCTCCCATTCAAGTCGGGACAAGCAGCGTGTTTGCCAATCAAACAAATAGTGAAGTGTTGTCAGTGCAAAGTGCAGATGGCACGTTGAATTGGCATTTGGGATTGGAAGGTGATATTACTTCTGTTTCAGTTCAAGGAAACAAGACTATTGTTACGTTGAGTTTGGACAATGGTGGAGTAATGCTGGTTCTCGATAGCGTCAACGGAAATATCGAAACTCAAATTAACACATCATTAGGATTAATGTCTGCTCCGGCTTTTAACCGGGATGGAACTGTCGTATATCTGGTCGCAGATCATTCGTACGTTTATGCCATTTCTTTGGAGTCTGGCAAGTGTCTTGATGTTTACTTTTTAAATCATGGTGTCGGAACAGTCCCTTATCCACCGGTTCAGGTAAATGGCTATGTGCTCGTGGCCCAAAATCTGGACGAAGAAACTGGATTGCATGCTTTGCTGCAGGAGGGTCAGGGGAGATTCGCGAAAAGCGGTGATGTGGTTCGCGTGCCCGGGATGCTGTCGTCCGAAGTTAGACATGAAGGCAATCGTTTGCTTGTCACAACAGAGTCTGGTGAAATTCGATTGTTTGATATTCAGCATCAGGATGACCTGGTAATGCCTGTTATTGTTCCGCTTGCCGCTACCAGGCTTGAAACAGAGCAGCCTGCTCGCCATTTTGTTGAAATGGAATCACGGAGTGTTAAGGTCGGAGCGGCCGGATTAACGGGATTCTCTATTTCTGTTGACGGTCAGCTAAATGAGACGTCACGGCTCTATCTGGATGATGTTCTGGTTGCTCCCACGGTGACAAGAAATGCAGTCACAGTTTCTCAGCGGATTAGGTCAGGAGCTAGTGCTCTGACTGTTTCTGGAAGCACGGGGAACGGGGAAGGAAATGGCTGGGAAACGGATCTGGCTGCATTATCGGACAGTGCGATTGTCACCAACGACAAAACCGTCGTTACCGTTGATTCGCAGGCTCAGGTGTTTGACGCAATGAAAGGCGGTAATTCAGCAATTGCTCAGACATGGACGGGGGGAAGAGGGTACTCTCATGCAGTGTCTGTTGGCGATCGACTTGTACTTCAAAGTCTAACGGGGGCAAGCGACCTGTTAGTGTTTGATAGTGTAGGTGAAGGTGAATCGGCTAGTCGTATTGAGCTGCAGGAGCTTACGGGGCAGCCGGTCGGCCCCGGAGTTGCCTTCAATGGACAACTGCTATTGCCGTTAAATGATGGCCAGATCACATTGTTTGATGTTGCTTCGGGCAACCAGACTTTGGTTGCTTATCAACCGGTGAAAGAGCCGGAGGAAGTTGTGCGTTGGTCAGTTGCAGCCCTTCCCTCTGATAACGCAAATTCGTTTGTTGTGGTTCGTGATCGTCGTTCCCTCCAGAAGATTGGAGTTAGCCCATCCCCTGTCCCTCACCTGGCATTACAGGCCGAAGCAGTTTTTGAGGTTCCGGTTTACAATCAGGTTGCAGCGACTGGTGAAACAGTTTATTTGATTCAGCGCGGACGCAATAATGACGAAATCGTAGGGCTGTCCTACGATACATTGGAAGAATTAAATATTCAGGAAGTAGCCGGTCGCGTAATCTGGGGCCCCAATCGTCTCGACGACGTAGTTCTTGTGTACACGTCGGCTAGCCGGATCTATTGCTTTGACGGCCAACAGAAATTGTTATGGCGTAGTGGCAAAGTGGATCTTAGTCCTGTAGGAGGCGGAATTGTAGATGGTGAAAACTTCCTAATAACGGGAGTCGAAGGCACACTTTGGAGGCTTAACTCGACAACCGGCGAAACTGTAGATGCAAGTTCCTTGAATAAACGAGTGGTGGGAACTCCGTTTAAGGTGGTTAACGAAGTTTGGGTGCCGACTGAAGCAGGAATTGTTTCAGGCGCACTACAGGAATGATGGAGTTGCAGGATTCATGAAAGATCAACACATGATAAAAAATTGTCCGAGCCACCAATCAGTTGTGACCGTGTTGATGTTGTTCGCTTTGGTAGCGACAACTTCTCTAACTGCAAATGTAGACTTAAAGGCACAGGACGATGTTGAAGAGAATTTGATTGAGCGACTGGAAGGAACAATTCCTTACGATGAAATCACGGTAAAAGCTGAAGACGATACGACGGAAGTGATTCAACTGGAGTTGTTGGATATCCCGGGGCGACGAACGCCGGAATTGAAAACCACCGGCAAGCTGGAAATTCGTTTGCTGGGAAATCCGGATGATATCTATGAAGTGTTCTGGCGGGATGTTGTCAAAATCCGATTGTACGAAGACATCATGATTGATGAAGTAAAT
>PBCP01000044.1 GCA_002717145.1 Planctomycetaceae bacterium
CATGGTATGCATTATGATGCCATGACCTATGGAACTTTACAGGGAGCCCTGCAAGGTTTCGTGGTTGGTCACCGCCCGGACAACGCCGTTTTCCCAGGTGGTACCCCTGATACAGCGAGTCGACGGAATGTCCTTTATCGTTTTGACCCGGCGACCGGAGAAGTCACCAGTGCACCTCAGGGTGATCGTACCGGCAATGCTCAGCTTAACGGTGCTAACACGGACAAGGTCGAACGTGGGATCCTGGACACATTCGTGGATGATGCAGGACTTGCTGATAAGTGGTTGTTAACCACCGACGCAACTTCGATCGATGTTGTGACGGGAGAAACTCTTACGAACATCGCAGATGGCATGCAGTTTGTGATCGACGATGAAAATCCTCTTTCGCCAAATATGGTATTCGAAATGAATTCCGGGCCTGAAGTTTACTTTACCGTGGATCCTGCTGCCGGGCTCTATGTGCGTGACGGTGACACGATGGTCATTGATGGTGTTAATTACGAATTTAACACCGGTGAGGTGCTGGTCGTTGACGCATCCAATGGAGCCCTTGTTGGTAATGGCAATACTGTAGAGTTGGTAGATAATGCAGGGGGGATTGTTACCTTTGAATTCACAATAGATGGCACGTTAAGTGATCCGACGAATAATCGGCCCGTTGCTATTACAAGTGGAATGAGTCAGGCAGAGCTGACGCTGGCATTAACCAATGCGATTAATGATTCCTCGTTGTCGATCGTGGCATCTGTTCTGTCTACCGGAAGTAATCGGATAACTCTGGTTAATACACATCCGCTTGTCGGGGCGACGGTGACCGGTACAGCTGTTTCTATTGATGGAGCGATTGGAACCATTAGTGGTGGAAATGCCATTAATGTGGAAGAGAATAGTAGCATCAGTATATTTGCAGAGCAGTTGCGTGCCGGTTTTGCGCCGATAGCTACCATTGATCTTGGCGTAAAGGGTCAACGCGTCAATTTCGCAGGTGCTAACACCGCAGACTTCTCAGAACTTGTTGACCGCGGTGTCTTTGTGGATCAGGGTTCGGACGGCAATCTGACCGATCCTACTATAAGACCCGTCTGGTTCCTTGCAGATGATACGGCCTATGAAATAGCTCAAAAAATCATGGATGCGGTTTCGACTGGCGGTTTTACCGTAACTGCAACGGGGGGGATTGTAGAATTAGACCCAGCATCCTCTGGTTTGTTTGTCAGTGCAGCCTTCCCCTTACGGGTTGGTGGCGCCGGCCCCGGTGGAGATATCACGGGCTTGACCTTTATTGGATCCGAGATGTTTGCGGTTAGTGATGCCGGCGGTTTCTTCCGTGTTCTTGATCCAATGTCTAATAATGCTCGTCTGGAGTTTATTGGAACATCTGCTTCTGCATTGCAAGGAATCCCGTTTGCAGGCTTGACATCGGGGCCTGTTGCTACAGAAGACGGGCGGTATCAGGCCATGCTGTTCGGAATTGACGTCACGGGAAGGTTGTATGCCTTCGATACAGCAGGAATTCCACAGAATGTATTCCGCGACGGAGCGACCGACATCAGGTCCGGTGCTACCAACATTGAAGGTGTGCACTTCGGTACGTTGGAAGAAAACCTGTGGAGTGTTACATCTGATCGAGGAACTGATGCCGGTCACGGTTTGGCGGCTACATTTGACGGCACACGAGATGCTTCCGTGGGGGGGAACAGTCTACACTTTGGAACGGGAAGTGCCGGGACGGTTGATTTCCCAGGCGGTGCTCATGGTTCGGTGGAATCACGCGAGTTTAGTCTGGTGGGATATGCTCCGGAAGATAGGCCAACACTTTACTTTAACTACTTCCTAGCAACAGAAGATGCCGCAGCAACCGTCGACGAAGATGGTAGTCCCCTTGTTAGAGCACGAGACACTTTCCGAGTCTTCATTGGGGATCAGACCGGGCAATGGAAGTTGTTGAGTACGAATAACGAAACCGACGATCCAACCCATGAAGAAGATGAAGTCGATTTGAATTTGGACGTGCAGGTATCGTTTGATAATACCGGTGGCTGGCGACAGGTGCGGGTTGATCTTGGTGAGTATGCAGGTGTAGATAATCTCAAGCTGCGTTTTGATTACAGCACTGCGGGTTCGATGAATGTCGGTAACGCAGATACGGCGGGTTCTGAACTGCGTGCATTGCCAGCCGCGGAGTTGCTAGATGGAGCACAGATTGTCGTGGATGGTGAAACGATAGAAATTGATCTGGGCTATACTCTAGAAGTTCCAACCGGAGCCGGTATGGTTGATGGTGGCATCTTTACCGTGGATTATGGAGCTGGTGCTAACGTGTCTTTTGAGGTCGATAAGGATGGTGTGAATGGCGGGGCGAACGTCCTCTCTGTTGCCAATACGCTAACGGCTGAGCAGGTTGCCGATTTGGTTGCACAGGCAATTCTGGGCGGTGTTTCGCTGCCTTCGATTCAGATCAATGTTTCTTCGGCTCTTGAATCAAATGATACACTGAACACGGCTATCCCCGTTGACTTACATGGACTTCCAGGTCTCTTTCAAGGCTATCAGGGTGAGATTGGAGACAATCAAAATCTGATTGTAGAACCGGAAGCTGATGTTGATCTTTACCGAATCAACCTGCAAGCTGGCTCCACGATTAACGTGGATACTGATACGGATGCAGGTGGTGTCAACCCAGCGGTGAATACATATATTCGTATTTTTAATGCAGATGGTGNCACCTTATCAGCCAATGATAATGCAGCAGCACCTGGAGAAGATCCCGGAACAGATTCTTATCTGCAGTTCACTGCTCCGGCTGATGGAGATTATTACATCGGCGTAAGTGGAGCCGGGAATGAATCCTATAACCCAGCCGTTGCTGAAAGTGGAGTGGCAGGGAGTACAGGTTCTTACGATATTGAAATCAGATTGAATACTGGAAAAGGCATTGTTCAGGTTGTGAATAATAGGATTAATTTGCCAGGAGCTATTAACGTCACGGAGACGGCCACCGGAATGCGATTAACCGGAGAGGCGGGTACTAGGTTCGNAACGACGCCTATTGAAATTCATGCAGGAATGAATGCATCTGAAGTAGCCGATGTGACAGCGGAAGTTCTTGACTCCATTTTCGCAGGCGGTAATGCAGGCATCTTTAAGACTCATAATGAAATTGTACGTGTTATTGCACATGAAGTAGAAGACAGTGGGCCATTTGGATTGACGGACACTTTGCCCGGAGATCGTTACGGTGCGTTCTTCCAGAATCTTCGTGGGCAGAATAATGCCACGGAAGGTGTTTATGTTGACGATATTGTTATCGGGTTTGCGGAACGTGGGGAATTAGCAACGAATGCTGTTGGCGATGCAAGCTTCGGTGTGAATGCTAATGCAGAACCTACCGACATCAGTGCGGGTGAATACCAACTGGAAATTCGCCGCGGTACGGAATATGTGGATATTGATGACGAGGGGAATGTCATTCTTGTTGATTCAATAGATACCAATGATCGACTCAGCCAAAGTCTTTCCATTACTGCGTCGGATGGCTTTCATATTCTGGATGGTGAAACCTTTGAACTTAGCGATGGTATCAACCAGTTGACGTTTGAATACAATGACGTAGCATCATTGAATGGAGTGGCAACCGGTCATATCGCCATTGACTTTGACGCTTCAGATTCTAGCGTGATAATGGCCAAGCGGATTCGGGATCTTATCAATAGTGATGCAGTTCAGAATGTGCTTGATCTGACGGCAGCGTACTCCAGTGGCGAGGCAACCGGTGAAGAGTTTGCACTGAATGAACCAGGTGATGCAAGTGTTCACTTGTTTGGCACGGCTAAAGCTGAAGTTGTGCAAGCTGACTTAGTCATTGACTCACCAACGGTCGATGCGAATGCTCTTCGTGATGTTCTCATCGGCGAGGGAATGGTTGCTGTCGGGGATGCTGTGTTAACTTCGGGTGCAAGGTCTGCAGCAACGTTCTCAGGTGGGCGGACAGTTCTGGGTATGGACTCAGGAATTATCCTAAGTACCGGTGATGTGTCCATTNCCGATGATCCCAATGTGGATAATGGTTCCACGGGGATAGCGTCTGGTGAGAGTGATATGCAGCTTGACGAAGAGTTCGGCATGGAGACTCACGATACTACAGCCCTTGGATTCACCATTGAATTGGAGCAACCAGGCGACTTGTTCCTGAATTTTGTCTTTGCCTCCGAGGAATATNACGAGTTTGCCAATACGGAATTTAATGATGTTCTTGCAATTTTTGTAGATGATGAAAATGTTGCGTTGGTGAATGGCGAGCCGGTTTCCGTCAACACGGTTAATTCGGGTAATCCTTACGGGGTAGATCCCCAAAACCCTGAGGTTTTCAAGAACAACTCTCCATTGGATGACGGTGAATTCCTCGGTGACATAGCCTATGACGGCTTCACGGAAGTTCTTACAGCAACGAAGGTGGGGTTGGATGCCGGCGTGCATTATATCAGAATCGCGATTTCAGACGTCAGCGATTCACGACTCGATTCGGCTGTCTTTATTCAGGCTAAGAGCATTGCAACAACCGCCTTGCCAGTTTCAACGGGTGGCGTTTTGGGAACAGTCCATGATGCGGTCGGTGATCGCAATACTCCACGTGAGCAAGGACAGATTATTATTCATGGCAATCATATCCAGAACCAGCTTGAGTTCGGTATTCGTGTCGATGCTTCGGCTCGCGATGCTAATGGAAATCTCGTTGCTGGGCCTGTCCGTAATCTGCGGGAGCTGAATACCTTTAGCCTCGTACCCGGTGCCACGCTTACGAATAACGTGCTTGCATCGAACGGCAATGGGCTTCGATTGGCCGGTGAGGCCAATGCAACTGGTCAACAGATAGCTCCTGTATCAATGGCCCGGGTGGTAAATAATACCATCGTGGGTGAGGGGAATGGGGCAGGTATTGTCGTTTCAGATAACGCCTCACCGATTCTGCTGAATAATGTCATCTCTGGATTTGCCACCGGTATCGACGTGGATGCAACAAGTACGAGCGTTGTAGTTGGTGGTACGGTATACCATAACAACGGTTCAAATACCAATGGAACGGGCCTTGGTAGTTTTCCAGTGGCTGTCGACGCAACAGACAATTTGTTCGTCCGTCCTGAAAGTGGGAACTACTACCCCGTTGCAGGTTCGGCGGTGATTGACAGTTCGATTAATTCGCTGCGTGATCGTAGCGTCATGACCACGGTCAAACAGCCTTTGGGAATTGGTGCGTCACCTGTGCTTGCTCCGGAGACAGATCAATTAGGTCAGGTTCGGGTCGATGACCCAGCGGCGGCCACCCCAAATGGATTAGGGATCAATGCATTTCTGGATCGAGGGGCGATCGATCGGGCTGACTTTGTTGGTCCCCGTGCTCTGATTGTTGACCCGGTTACTTATGACGGCCAGTCAGCAGATATCCCCGTTCAAACAGAGTTTGAGATTAAGAGTAATGGGCTGCCGGAAATTAATATTAAGTTAGTCGACGGCGTGAATCTGCTCGACAATCGATCTGGCGCAGGTATCGATGATAGTTCGATCGATAGTAGAACGGTCACTATGACGCGAAATGGCACCCTGATGGAACTTGGTAAGGATTATCTGGCCTATTATGATTCCACAAATGACATCATTAAGCTTCGTCCAGTAAGTGGATTGTTTGAGTCAGATAACATTTATAAGATTAGCTTGACCAACGTGGCGGGCCATGTCCTGGAAATGGTGGATGGTAGCCAGCAGCCTGACGGAGACTCGTTCGATGTAACGGATCAAGATGGGAGNATAGTCACATTTGAGTATGACTCAGGTTATACGATCTATGTCCGAACTAGTTACACATTAGTGATTCCGGAAATTGGTGGAGCCGGGATCCTTGATGGTGACACGATTGTTGTTGATCATGACGATCATAACGCTGTGACCTTTGAGTTTGATAGGGACGGTGTAGTTGATACTAATAGTGAACCGATTGAATACNCGCTTTCCTCCACAGCGCAACAAATTGTCAATGAACTTTCCGAAGCACTTGCTGCTGCTGAGTTGGGACTGGCTCCGAGAGATCTTGGGGACTATCAGTTGATGCTTGGAAGTAATGAAGGCCATACGCTTGATGCCAGTGGTTCGAGTGTTCTCCAACTTGGATACCCTTCCAGCGTTTTAGATGATGAGAGTTTTCGTGTTTTCGTCAACGGCGAAATGACTACGCGTTTTGAGTTTGATAGTGATGGGGAGACTGCGCAAGACAGTGCGGAAATGTCTGGGACGGAGGAAGAATTACGGAAAATCGAATTTACGTACTCCCAGACGCAGGAAGAAATTGCCGAGAGTATTGCGGAAGCTATCTCCGACGAGTTCGAATCAATTTCTCCAGTTGCTTATGACAACGGGCTTGTTCAAGTAGGTGGTGGTATAGGAACACACCTTCGTTTAATTGGTGTTGACCAGGATGATCCGGCACTACTTGTTATGGGGTTGCCTGGTACGTCCGTAGATTATGGTATTACCGTAGGAGCAGTGGATAATCTTACCGCCGGTCAGACGTTTACCATTTCCTCCGGCCCGAATGCGGCAGAGCGTTTTGAATTTGTGGAAGAGGGGGGAGAAGTAGCTGAAGGAAATCACCCCATCATTTTCTATCCAGGTGACACGACTGCTGAAAGCTTGGCATTGACAATCGCCTTGAAGATTGAACAGTCGGATCTGGGGCTTCACCCTGTATTGATTGGGGGGGGGGATATTGCCCTGCATGGCTCGACGACTTTCCATACGATGGACTTGGTCGGTACCACGCTCACGCAATATGGAACCGCAGGTGCCGAAGCTAATGTTGCCTTACCCTTCATTCCTCACGGATCGTTCACTGAACAGGATATGGCAACGATGGTCGCAAGTGTCATCGTTGCAAATGCCGAGCTTGAAGGTGTAACTACTATCGCTGTTGATGACACCGTCGAAATAGGAGGGGCTGCGAGTGTAGCGGGAGCGACGGCAATAAGTTACACAGGCGTTCAGGATATTGCAGGGAATAAACTGCAGAACAACCAAATCGACGGTACGACCACGTTTACGTTGAGCCTGAATTCGGGAATGGATCACGCCGATGCGATTGGTTATGACAACGCTTCTCATGAAGTGGTCAGTGAGCTAAGGTTGGGCAATGTCGTCGATGTCGAGCCCGAACCGCTTGCCAACGAAGATGCCACTGGTGACCTGAGCGATGATGGTGTTATCTTCGAGCAAATGCTGATTGTCAATGGTACAGGACAAGTTGCGGTTGCCGTTAATGGTGTGCCCGTAGACGCTTCAGCGTTCCTCAATGCATGGCTGGATCAGGATGGAGATGGTGACTTTGATACCAACGAAAAGATTATCGATTCTGCTGTGGTCACCAACGGTAATCAGACATTCCCGTTTGATATCGACGAAAACGCTGTGCCTGGAAAAACGATCGCCCGATTCCGATTAACTGCTGAAGAGACTGTTGCTCCTACAGGGGATGCGGCGTCCGGTGAAGTGGAAGACTATCAGGTTACGATCCATCAAAGTGCATGGCAAAACCCGGCGATTGCCGAAGATGTTAATTTTGATGGCTATGTTTCACCGATCGATGCCCTTTTGGTAATTAATCATCTAAATCTGACGGATCCTGTTGCATTGTCGCAACCATTGCCGATACCCGAAAATGGTAATGAGCCACCGCCATACCTAGATGTCAACGGCGATAATCGTATAACTCCGATAGACGCTCTGATGGTGATCAATAAGATTGCCGGAAGCATCGATACGGGAGCCGAAGGTGAATTTACCCAAGATGTTGGGGTTGCCACGAGCCGTATGACCGTTGGAACGCTGACCGTCGTGCACGACACGGCCGAACTGCAGCAGGTAGAGTTGGAACGAGCTCGTGAACAGCAATTCAGCGAACTCGGCTTGCACGGTATTAATCGGCTGGNAGATGTGCTTTCTGATATCGCTGATGATGTACAATCTTCCGAGGGTAATGATTTGGATGAATTCTTCGCAAATATCCGTTTCGAGTAAGCTCTGTTGAATTAGATTGCAATTGAACTGACCTTTTGCTTGCCGGTAAGCTAGTCTGTGCCTAGGATTCTAGGAACGGCCATCCCAAGTGAGTTGCCAGCAAGTAAAGGGGCAGTTTCCGGTGTCAATTCTGCGACGTATGTTGAAATTCCTGAAAATGGCACAGGGAGTACAGCGTTCGCGACATGGTAAACGTTCTGGTTTACGCCCGCTGGTAGGTGTTGAGAGACTAGACCCACGGTTGGTTCTTAGTGGTAGCCCGTTAGGCGCGATGGTGCAGGATACGGGCGAATATCTACTTGGCAGTTCTACCGTGACTGTAGTACTGATGGAGTCTACCGGAGCGGCAAGTAGCGAAGATTGGGATCCTGCGAGTATTACTGCCGTCAAAAACAAGGTTGAGGAATCTTTGGCTTGGTGGGAAAACACGCTTACAGAACAATCGCCAGTGCATCGACTTTCTTTTGTGACGGATTACCAATATACAGATTCACCAGTTCCTACTTCTGTCGAGCCAATTGCTGAGAAAAGCAACGTCTATACGACTTGGGTAAATGACTTTCTGGACGTTGCGAATGCTAACACTTCGGACGGGATCAGCGCAGATGTTCGGAAATTCAATCACAGTCAACGCGTCCATCATGGAGCAGATTGGGGATTCACGATTTTTGTGGTGAACGACGCAAACGATTCAGACGGCATGTTTGCTGAAGGAGGGTCGTTCCGCCGAGCCTTTGCCTTTGCTGGTGGTCGATTTATGATCGTCCCCGCCGGACGTCCGGCTTCAACATTTGCACATGAAATAGGCCATATGTTTTGGGCTCGCGACGAATATCCAGGTGGCGGATCTTATTCGGATCATCGTGGGTACTATAACGCACAAAATATCAATGCACACGACAATCCAACCCAGGGATTCGTGCAGCAACCGAGTATTATGGCCTCCGGTTCTTTAATGACGACAGCATATGATAACAACACGTCGAGTCAGTCATCCTTTGAAATGCTGGGATGGCGTGATTCTGACGATGACGGAGTGTTTGATGTTCTGGATGTACCTCATACGTTGGAAGGTTCCGGTCAACAGAATGGAACTGAGTATCACTTTCAGGCCACCGCCAGCGTTAATGCGATGGTCAATGCAAATAGTAGTGGTTTTCAAAGCGATATTACGTTAAACACGATCGATCGTATTGAGTATCGCTTCGATGATGGCCCCTGGATTGTGGATGCCACGCCAGGTTTGGCTGAGTTAGCATTTGAATTCACTGTGGATATCCCTGATGGCGCTGGGCAAATCGAGGTGCGAACCCGTTCGGTGGACGCCACTTCGCAACAGACAATAGCTCAGTCAACTCCGTTCGTTGCGGATTTGTTAGCTAAAACGGTTCAAGCGGACGAAGGATTGGCCGGGTATGTTTGGCTGGACAGCAATGGGGATGACCAGTGGACAAATAGTGAAAACGGCGTACAGGGGGTGACGGTTCGGCTGATTGACGTCGATGGAAATCTACTCAGTTTGAGCAATAGTGTAGACGCAGATGGCTACGCCGATGCCGACGAATTGGACAGCAGGTTCTCTGGTGTAAGCCTCTCGGCAGTTGGAACTCACATTCTCGATGCATCGGTTTATTCACGTGAAGATCCTCAGGCGACTACAGGCAGTCGGGTGTTTGCGAACTTTAATGCGGGAACAAATTCGGTTGTGAAAACCTGGGGCCAGAAAAGTAGGACACTGCGAGCGACCTTTACTGCTCCACAGTCGGTTGTAGCTATCACGTCGATTGCGGATGACTTTGGTGATGTAGCCAGACTAGAGGCTTACGATGCTAGTGGGCAATTGCTGGAACGTGTTACGTCCCCGGTGATGACCGATGGAGAAACGGTTCAGTTAAGTGTTTCCCGTCCAGAAAGTGACATTGCATACGTCATAGCCCGAGCTCATTACAATACCGAAGTTTTGTTTGATGACCTCAGAATTGGTCCTTCGACAGAATCAGTGACTGACAGTCAGGGGGTATTCAGGTTTCAGGGGTTGCCAGATGAAGATTATCGTGTGGAAGTATTGGGGGTTGAGGGTTTGCAACTTGGAACTCCGTCGATTCTTGGTCGGTCATTAGATAACCAAATCCCGGTTGTTGACCTAGCGTTTGGACTTGATTCGCCACCTTGGCTCAACCCATCTAATTCTGAAGATATTAACAACGACGGTATGGTTTCACCGATTGATGCACTTGTCATTATCAATGATCTCAATGCAAGTGGAGCTAGGGAACTACCGCCTCCCACAGATTCAGTGAAACCACCTCCCTTTTTAGATTCCAGTGGCGATGGATGGGTTACCAGTATCGATGCGCTGCGTGTTATCAATCTGCTAAACGCCAATGCGGAGGCCGAAGCGGAAGGTGAAACGCAGCCATTTCGATGGGCGGCTGAGTATGGCTTAAACTCAGCCCGGGTAGCTTTGAAGTCAGAGCTCTCTGCCCCTTCCGATTTGGCTGAAACAATTCAGCTTGAGTCGAGTAACGACTATCGGTACCATTGTCTGGCTGTAGATTTGACATTGGAGTTGTGGTTTGCAGAGAAGGAAATCTGCGGTGAGGATGCGACGCTGGATGAAGTCGAAGTTTCTGGATTGGCATAGCTCTCGATGGTCAGTGTTTGTGTGACGGCCCAATGAATAACGAAAACGAATTGACAGTCGCTAAGTCCGAGGCTGATTCTGCATCAGTAGATTCGGGGAATGATCGGCATCTCCAGACGAATCCTGTCTCACGTCTTTTAGCAGGCCGGCAAGGGCTCGCGGGAATGCGTTTAGAGCATTGGAAGGGCCTGTTGCCCGTTATTTATCAGCATGAGCAGTCCTATCTTTCTTTGACTCCGAGAGAGTTGAAAAAAACGAGTCTGGCCTTGCGTTTTCGGGCTCGCAGCGGTGAGTCTCTAAGCAAGCTATTGCCTGAAGCCTATGCTCTTTGCCGGGTAGTTTCCGCACAGGTTCTGGGGATGCGGCATTATGATGTTCAGATTCTAGGTGGCATCGCTCTCTTCAAGGGCGCAATTGCCGAAATGGAAACAGGCGAGGGGAAGACGCTGACAGCCACACTTCCTGTGTATTTGCGAGCGTTGATGGGACGTGGCGTTCATGTGGCAACCGTGAACGACTACTTGGCTGGCCGAGATGCTGAACTTATGAGCCCGGTCTATAAGGCATTAGGGCTTTCGGTTGGGACGGTGTTGACTGAAGACAGTCGTGACCAACGGCGTGATTCGTATCATGCAGATATTACTTACGGGACGGCCAAGGAGTTCGGTTTTGATTTCATGCGTGACCGGCTGTTATTGCGGCGAATGGGGCATGAAGCGGATAGTTTT
Source organism: Planctomycetaceae bacterium (assembly GCA_002717145.1). GTDB lineage: Bacteria > Planctomycetota > Planctomycetia > Pirellulales > Pirellulaceae > UBA721. The sequence goes on from PBCP01000044.1 coordinate 11,437, forward strand.
TTAGGGGCCGGTAGTAGCCAGCGTTGGGATGAGTCCGGAGACCGCCCTGTTCAGCGAGATGCCTATTTTGCATTGCTTGATGAGGCCGATAGTATTTTGATTGACGACGCGCGTACGCCGTTGATCATTGGTTCATTGGAAGATGAAGCGCGCGAACAAATCGTTCAAACGTATCGCTGGGCGGCTGAAGTAGCCCCTGGTTTTTATGAAGATGATACTTATGAATATGACCATGAGAAACGAAAGGTTGAACTGAATTTTAAAGGACGCCAGTTAGTCCGTTCCGCGATGAAGCCTGAGCTAGTGATGGAAGTTGGATTGGTTGATCTTTATGAGTATGTTGAACGTGCAATTAAAGTTGGGCGTGAATTCTTTTTAGATCAGCAATTTGTGATTCGCGATGGTGAAATAGTCATTGTGGACGAGTCGACCGGCCGTATTGCAGAAGGAAGGAAGTGGAGGGACGGTATCCATCAGGCTGTTGAAGCAAAAGAAGGCGTGGAGGTGAGTGTGCCTACCGGACAGGCCGCGAGAATCACCGTACAAGACTTCTTTCTCAGGTATCGACACCTGGCAGGTATGACCGGTACAGCTCGTACTTCAGCGAGGGAGTTTCGCAAGGTGTATAAACTGAGCGTGGTCAAGGTGCCAACAAATCGCCCGAGTCAGCGTGTCTGCTGGGATGATCGTGTTTATGGCTCGGAAACTTCAAAGTGGGGTGCAATCGTCCGGGAGGTTCAGGAAGTTCACGGACAGGGGCGTCCTGTGCTCATTGGGACTCGCTCGATTGATAAGAGCCAAATAATTTCATCTCTCCTACACGAAGCAGGGATCGTTCATAACGTGCTGAATGCAAACGAAGTTGAACGCGAAGCTGAAATTGTTGAGCACGCAGGAATTTCCGGTCGTGTGACTGTTGCTACCAATATGGCTGGTCGCGGAACAGATATTAAGTTGGGAGCCGGAGTTGCGGAAAAAGGAGGCTTGCACGTCATTTGTACGGAATTACATGATTCGGCCAGGATTGACCGACAGTTAATTGGTCGTTGTGCCAGGCAGGGGGATCCGGGGTCGTATCGTCAATTCATGTCGCTTGGTGACAAGATGTTGGAAGAAGCACATGGGGATCAGAAAGCGGAGAAGTACAAGCAGTTAGGAGAACAGGTCGAGGGGGAATCAAATCAATATGTGGGCTTGTTACGACGAGCTCAACGCAAAGTTGAAAAAAAACATTTTCGGGATCGCAGTGTCATGTTGCATTATGAAAAAGAAAGGCGACGTATGCAGCGTGAAATCGGCCAGGATCCCTATTTAGATTCTGCAGAATAGCTATCTCTCAGGATTTAGATAGATCGTACCTTTTTTTAAATTTCACCATGTAACAGCAAGTATTCAGGTTGTTTTGGAAACGTGGATTCAGGTAGATTCGTTTAGTTGTACGTTTTACAGCCAAACCAATAGGCAGATTGGTTAATAAATACAGGGGGGATGCATGGCATCTGACGGTAGTAATCAGGAAGCAATAGAAAATACCAAACAACAGATTCGTGGTTTGGTGAGTGAGATTGCGCAGCTTTCTAAGAGTGAGTTGGAACCTGGCGAGTTCTATTCTGCTTTCATGCAGAAAATAGTGTCTGCCTTGGCTGCTCATGGTGGAGCAGTATGGAATCTGTCGGCTGACGGTGATGCTTCTGTCGTCTATCAGATAAACATCGAAGCAGGTCTCCTTGATTCTGATTCAGAAGATACTGCTCGCCACACCAAATTACTAAGGGTTATTGCCCACTCAAATGAGGCCCAGTTGATTCCCCCGAATTCTGGATTTGGTGAAGACGGCTCTGTCGGAAATCCAACGGATCATTTGCTAGTTTTGGCGCCTCTGGCCGGTGATCAGGGAGTTGAGGCTGTTGTCGAGATTTTTCAGCGTCCAAATGCACAGCCTGCAACTCAGCGGGGGTACTTGCGATTTTTGGTGCAAATGTGTGAGTTGGCAGCAGAGTGGGTTAAGAGCCAAAAGCTACGGCAATTTAGTGATCGGCATTCACTCTGGGCGCAAGCTGACCAATTTAGTCGTTTAGTACATCACAATTTAGACTTGCGTGAAACTGCATTTACGATTGCCAATGAAGGTCGTCGTCTTATTGGCTGTGATAGAGTCTCGGTCGCGTTGAGGAAGGGATCAAAATGCCGGGTGGAAGCAGTCAGTGGTCAGGATACGGTAGAGCGACGAAGTAATGCGGTGACGCTTCTCAGTACTCTGGCTACACGCGTGATGAAATCGGGGGAAGCTCTCTGGTATGACGGTAATACGGAAGACTTGCCTCCGCAGATCGAATCGGTATTAGATGAATATGTTGACGAATCTTATACTCGAATGATGGCTGTGTTACCACTTAAGCGGCCGGAAACTAAAGCCGACGCAGCCCGGGATCCTTCTGAGGTGGATCCAAACGAAACGAAGAAACGCGAAGAGTACATCGGTGTGCTCATTATCGAGCAGATTGAAACGAATCTTCCACGTAGCATAGTCGACCCTAGAGTCGATTTGGTTTATGAACATTGTTGCCGGGCGGTGGCTAACAGTCAGGAGTTCAATAATCTGTTTCTTATGCCGGTCTGGAGAACGATTGGTCGTACAGCCTGGATAATCAGGGCACGGGCATTACCGAAGACAATCGCGATCACTTCATTGGTGTTGGCGATTCTATTTGTGTTTATGTTCGTTCAGGTTGATTTTTCTGTCGAGGCGGAAGGTGTTCTGCAGCCGGTTGATCGTCACGACATCTTCGTTCCGGCAAATGGAATTGTTACAGAAATGAACATTCAGGATCAGCAGTTGGTCAGGCAGGGCGATTTGTTGGTGAAGTTGGAAGATCCGGATTTGTTGATTGAGAAACGACGTGTGGAAGGTCAGTTAGAGGAGACAAAAGATCAATTGTCGAATGCCCGCCGAGCTCAGTTTCAAGTCGGCTTGAGTCCGGCAGACAAGATACGGGTTTCAGGACAGGTGCAACAGCTTGTACTTCGCCGGGAAACACTCAATGAAGAATTGGCGATTATCCAAAAGAAGGAACAATTGCTGGAAATAAAATCGCCAGCAGACGGTCAGGTCGTGCTGCAGTGGGATGTTGAAAAAACCTTGTTGCATCGCCCAGTTGCAATTGGTCAGGTTGTCATGACCGTGGTTGAAATCGGTGAAGAAAAACAGTGGGAATTGGAGTTGTCGCTCCCTGAGCGACGTTTGGGGCACATCGCCGAATATCGTGAAGCAACCGGAACTAAAGAACACTTGGTCGAATACGTTTTAGCGATGAATCCAGAGCATGTTTTTGAAGGGCGGGTTTTGGAGATTGGTCAGTCAACACAAGTTGAAGGGGAAGATGGGACAACCGTTCCCGTACTCGTAAAGATCGATCAGACCGAGTTGAAAAGTGTTTTGGCCGGTGATTTGCGGCCGGGCACAACCGTAACCGGAGATATTCACTGTGGCAGAGCGTCATTAGGTTACGCCTGGTTCCACGAGGCAATTCAGTGGGTACAGTACAACCTGCTGTTTTAGGATTTGAAGAAGATACAAGCCAGGAGTCTCTAAAGAAAGTAAATGAAAGATGTTTAGTAGATGCAAGTTTTTCTTTCCGATGATAGTTGTCGCATTGGGAAGCCTGATTCCACTTACCAAAGCACAGCAGCCTAAGCCTGTCCCTCAATTCGTGCTCGCTGACTGTAATGTGGCGTTAGTGGAGGAGGTTGAGGTAGCAGCTCAGTTTCCTGGCGTGCTGGTAGCATTGAATTTCAAAGAGGGCGATTCCGTTGAAAAAGATCAGGTCCTGGCTCAAATCGACGACTCAGACGCTGTTATTAAGCGGAGGGAGTTAATGCTTCAGCTTGCTGTCGCTGAAAAAGAGGCAAGTAACGATATCAATGTGTTGGCCGCCGAAGCATCGGCTGAAGTGGCTCAGGCAGAGCTTAAGGAGTCGAAGGCGGTCAATACAGAGTCCCCCGGTGCGGTACCTCCCACTAAGATACGTCGAGAGGAACTCACTTTCCATCGGGCGGAATTGCAGATTGATGTGGCTAAGTTGGAGCTTGACGTTGCTAAGCTTAACGTGGACGTCCGAAAAGCTCAGTTGGAGAACGCAGATCTAACGATTGACCGGCTTAAAGTTAAAACTCCGCTCAATGCCGTTGTCGAACGCAAGTTGAAAGAGGTTGGAGAGTACGTCCAGGTTGGGGATCCAATCGCTCAATTGGTTCGTATGGATAAATTGCGAATTGAAGGATTTGTTCACCTGAAGCAGTATCTTCCTCAGTTGATTCACGGGCAACCTGTCACGGTCAATTATTCATTCGTAGATCCTACAGATGAAGCAGATCCTAATAAACGGTTTAGCTTTACCGGAACGGTCAGCTTTGTAAGTACCAAGGTGCAAGCTGGTGGGGAATATAAAATCTGGGCTGAAGTTACTAATCAGAAGTACAAAGATCAGTGGATTTTACGACCTGGAGTTTCTGTCGATATGTCCATCGGTGAATAGGCCTTCAGGTGTTCAGCTTTTCTCGCGTTTAGTGTTTTTTGGATTGAGTTTGAAGTAACTACACATGGTCACTCTGGCAGATAGTTTAGTGAGCAGTACCAGTCGCTCTGTGCGGCTGAGGATGCGTCCTGACTTGACCGTAAAACGCCAACAGTACCAGGGAACTTCTTACTGGGTCGTAAAGGAACCGATAGGTCTTAACTACTACCGTTTTCATGACGAAGAATATGCAATTCTCAACATGATGGATGGTCAGACATCCATGGAAGTCATGAAAGAAGAGTTCGAGCGGCAATTCGCTCCTCAAAAAGTGTCCTTTTCAGATCTGCAGCATTTCATTGGTCAATTGCATCGAAGTGGATTGGTGATTTCCGAAGCTCCTGGCCAGGGACGACAGTTGAAACATCGTCGCGATACGAAACGCCGGAAGGAGTTTCTGGGAAAATTCACCAACGTCTTTGCCATTCGCTGGAAGGGAATTGACCCGGAAAGGATCCTGAATCGTCTTTATCCCTGGACGGGTTGGATGTTTTCCCCGGTAGCGATTTGTTTTGTTGTGTCGCTGGCTCTGGCGGCATTGACACTCGTCGCAGTTCAGTTCGATGTTTTTCAAAGTAAGATGCCGTCTTTTCATCAATTCTTTGGAGCTCACAACTGGATTTACCTTGGGGTATCGATGGCGCTTGTCAAAGTAGTACATGAATTCGGACATGGCCTGACCTGTAAACGATACGGCGGGGAGGGCCATGAAATGGGGTTTATGCTGTTAGTGTTTACTCCTGCGCTGTTCTGCAACGTGTCAGACTCCTGGATGTTGCCAAATAAATGGCATCGTATTTTTATAGGGGCAGCGGGGATTTATGTTGAAATTTTTATCGCTTCCGCAGCGACCTTTATCTGGTGGTTTAGTCAGCCAGGTATCCTCAATCAGGTTTGTCTGAGCCTGATGTTTATTTGCAGTGTTAGTACCCTGCTCTTCAATGGGAATCCGCTATTAAGGTTTGACGGTTATTACATCCTGATGGACTTGATTGAGATTCCAAATCTTCGGCAAAAATCAACGGAAGTACTTAAACGATTCGCGGTTGGGCTTTGCTTAGGGATCGAACAGCCGGAAAATCCTTTTCTGCCACAACGAAACAGGTTTTTCTTTGGTTTGTATACGGTGGCAGCCGTTATCTACCGCTGGCTGATTGTTTTTTCAATATTTATGTTTCTAAACCAGGTTCTTGAACCTTATGGCTTAAAAATCTTAGGACAAATCATGGGAGCCATGGGGGTTTTTGGGTTGGTTGTTCAGCCGCTATGGCAAATGGGGAAATTTTTTTACACGCCCGGGAGGATGCACAAAGTGAAAAAGCATCGCGTCGCAATTACTGGTGGAATTATCGCTCTGGTGATTGGAGTTATAGGCTTCGTGCCATTTGAATATCATATCGATTGTGCCGTCCGCGTTGTTCCTCGTGAATATCAGGTAAATGAAGTCGCGTTTACGCCTGAAAACAAGCTCTCGGCGACAGTGTTCGCACAGGTTGCTGGTCGTTACGATCAGTGCTTTGTGAAGCCAGGGACATGGGTGGACCAAGGCGATGTGATCATGAAGCTTGAAAATTATGACGAGCGTCGAAGATTGGAGCAGTTAAGAGGGGCTCTTGCAGAGCAATTATCTCAGGAATTAGTTCTTAAACAGCAGCGTTCCGTAGATGAACAGGCATCCGATGAACTGGTTGAAGTGCAGGAACGTATTATTTCACTAAAGAAACAGATGGCTCAGCAAGCCCATAAAAACAGCCTGCTTGAAGTTCGCGCTCCTATTTCAGGAGTCGTTCTCCCCGCTCAATACAAAGCAGAGCAAGCTGGTAACGGACAACTGCCAGCCTGGTCCGGATACCTGCTTGAACCTGAGAATGTGGGGGCCGTCCTCGCTCCGGATGATCCTATTTGTATTATTGCAACACCGATTGATACGGAATTGGAACGAGCAAAGAACAATCAAGGGGAGACGGCGATTGACCCTATTCGCATTCAACTCGATGCTGAACTTGTAGTGGACCAGGCAGATATCGAGTTGATTCGGAAGGGGAATCAGGTCGAAGTTTGTTTGGAATTGATGCCGGATCTTGTTTATGACACAGAAATCAGACAGATTTCGTACACGAACCTGAAGCAAAGTCCAGCCAACCTTTCGAGCCAGTCGGGCGGGCAGCTTGGAACGGTCATGGATGGTACGGGACGCGTTGTTCCCGTCAGTACGAGCTATTATGCTCGAGCTTCCATCGAAGCAAAGGGAGGGATGCTTTACCAGGCAGATCTCAGAGGCCGCGCGAAGATCTATCCTAACCAAAAGAGGTCTCTTGGCTGGCGGATGTATCGTTGGTTGGCAAGAACCTTTCACTTCGCAATGTAGCCTGCCTAATTTCTGGAAATTCCAAATTATCGAAGTTTAATTGTACTTGTTAATCATTTAGTGATTGTGCTATAAAAACCCAATCATATTTCACATTAGAGACTTATTTGTCAAACTCATGGAGTAACAGATGGCTAAGGATAAAGAAGATGCACCTGCTGAAGAAGAAGTGACAGCAGAAGTTCAGGAAGAAACCGGTCAGGAAGAAACTGCTGCAGAAGCACCTGCAGCAGCACCCCCACAGCGAGTAGCCGTACAGGTAGATGATTCCGAATCTAGCTGCTCCTATGCTAACTTCTGCCGTGTCACGGGTTCTCCGGAAGAGCTAATCATTGATTTTGCCTTGAATCCGCAACCAATGGGGGTACCCAGTGAAGCAATTGATATCGATCAGCGAGTTGTTATGAATTATTACACGGCAAAACGTTTGCTGGCTGCTCTGCAGATGTCCGTTCAAAGACACGAAGCAGTTTTTGGCGTTTTGGAAACTGACATTAATAAGCGAGTAGCTTCTCAGTAGTCCATCAGCGAAGAAAACTTAAAATTCAAATGCCGCAGAGGTTCTGATTGATTCGGGCCTCTGCGGTAAACTATTGGTAGCTTGATTAGTTGTTTATTGATTATCTAATTCCATAACGAATGAGTGAATTGATTATGAAAAATGTAATGATGGTGATTTGGGGCGCTTTTTGTGTGTTTCAGATATCAATAGCTTGTGCTGAGCAATTGCCCAACGTGGTAATTATATTCACAGATGATCAAGGGTATTCGGATGTAGGTTGTTTCGGCGCCGAAGGATTTGAGACTCCTCATCTTGATCAAATGGCAGCCGAGGGAATGAAGTTCACGGACTTCTATGTCGCCCAGGCAGTTTGTGGAGCCTCGCGAGCAGCATTATTAACGGGATGTTACCCTAATCGAATTGGGATGCTCGGCGCCCCTAGTAGCCATTCCAATTATGGAATCCATGCCAATGAAATGCTGATCCCGGAATTGGTAAAGCAAAAGGGGTATGCTACGGCGATGTATGGCAAATGGCATTTAGGACACCGCGTTGCCTCACTACCAATGCAGCATGGATTTGATGATTACTTTGGATTGCCGTATTCCAACGATATGTGGCCATTCCATCCAACAGCCGGTGATCGCTTCCCGGATCTTCCTACGATCGAGAAGAATGATGTTGTTGAATACAACTCAGATCAAACTCAGCTGACTAGGTGGTACACCGAGCGAGCCATAAAGTTCATTCATCGGAATCGAAAGACGCCATTCTTTTTGTATTTGGCTCACAGTATGCCTCATGTACCGTTGTTTGTATCTAAGAAGCATAAAGGAGTAAGCCAGCAGGGAATGTATGGCGATGTTATTTCCGAGATTGATTGGTCCGTAGGTCAAATTCTAAACACACTCAAGAGATGTGGGATAGACGACAATACACTTGTTATCTTTACCTCAGACAACGGCCCCTGGTTGTCCTATGGCAATCATGCCGGCAGTTGCCGGCCGCTTAGAGAGGGAAAAGGGACAACCTGGGAAGGTGGGATGAGGGAACCATGCATCATGCGCTGGCCGGGGAAGATTCCGGCCGGCTCAGTTTGCAATGAAGTTGCCGCAACCATTGACCTCTTTCCTACGATTGCGCACCTTACAGGAGCCCCGGTTTCTGAGAACAAAATTGACGGAAAGAATATCTGGCCATTAATGTCGGGGCAGTCAGAGGCCCGCAGTCCGCACAAGGCTTACTACTATTACTGGGGGCGACATTTGCAAGCTGTTCGTAGCGGAGATTGGAAACTACATTTTCCACATGGTTATCGTACCCTCGTAGGCAAAGGCGGAAACGATGGAATTCCATCTGCCTATAAAAACGGACACACTCCTCTTGCTTTGTTTAATCTGAAAGATGATATGGGAGAAACGACCAACGTCGCTCAGGCCAATCCGAAAGTGGTCAAAGAACTGCAGGCATTGGCAGATGAAATCAGAGCTCAGATCGGAGATTCCGCCACAAAGATTCAGGGGGCTGAATTGAGGCAGCCTCAGCTTTTCGACTAATGAGATTTTTGATGATTCTTGGAGACTATGCTGGTGAGTTGTTGGTCCATCATTGGAACGCATTCGCATATTCGGTATTGTTGAAACGAATCAATTAGTTCTACTTGAGGTGTTTGCCAGACACATTGCTTTTTAAAACGCATTATTAGCTTTTGTAGGTGTTGAGCCAATGCGGGGGCACCTCCCTGGTAGAAGTGCTGTGATCTCTCAGGGAATCGGTGTAATTGCATGACTTCAGGATAGGCAAGCCGCTGCGGGAGAACCGGGTAAGCTCCGCAAAGCACCGCTTCGACAACACTAAGGCCGAAAAATTCGTGAATGGCGGTTGAGACAAAGAAGTCAATTTCGGCTAACCCCGAAAGATATTGCTGACGAGAATCTTGGTACCCCCAACGGTGGATATGATCCGTCAGTTGCATTTGAGCGTCACTAAAACATTCGGGCGTAAAATCCCCAGGTTCCCCCATTACATTGAGCTTAAATTCGCATCCTGCATCGTGAAGAATCTTCATGGCCTTGAAAAATGTGTGAGGTGCTTTGTCGTTTTCCCAGCGGGCAGCCCAACCGATGGTTGGAACTGAAGTTTTAGTTCGGGCCGGGGCAATCAAATCTACCCCCGGGTAGAAAACGTGGCTGTCCGTCCGTATTTTTCGGAGGTAAGACTGGAAATCGTAATCGTTAAATCTTTGGGTATATTGTCCAGCGGCACTGAGGAATTGTTGTTGATTAAACCGTGAATTCCACCAAATCTGGTCTGCGGCGACCGCAGAAGTCAGATTGCAAAATGCCAGATGTTGGTCAATTTGGTTGGGGGGGTGAACCGGATAGGAAAACTGATTTTCATGGAAATAGAGAACACAAGGTAGCTCTCTGAGCTCAGCAGATAGGAGTGATTTGAGTTCCGCTAAGTTGATTAAATCCGAACAAAATATGACGTCATAGTTGACTTGTAAACTGTTGGCTTGACTGGCAAAGTGATAGGCCGAGTGGCGTATACGTGACTTCCAGTTTTCAGCAGGCAGCGTGAGCACCGTCCACTGGTGCTCACTTTCAGCGACCCAGCTGTCGAGAAATGCTTTATGGCTTCCACCATAGTAAGACTCTATGGCAAGGACATTGAGTGTCATTCGACTCAGTGTGAGTGGCCGTGGCCGTGGTCATGATGTTCGAATTCCCCGGTGTATTGCTTGCCATCAATCTGTACACTTGCTGAGGCTGCAACACCGTGGCCTACCAATTTCAACCGCTCTAACAGGACCGGATCGATGGCTTCGAATTTGTTGTGCTCGTCCCCATCTGGTGTCGTTGTGTTGAGTGTAACGGTAGCTGTTTCGTCGATGATAGTTGTTGTAATGTCGATTGACTTGGCGGCAGTGCTCACGTCTGCTTTGGCCGCAGCGTCCAATAAATAGAAGGTGAGCTTACCGGATTCATTGTGGAGCCACTCGAGATGAAACTCTTCGTCCCCCAGTCCCAGGATGTGTCCGCCATGAGGACCTTCGCTACCATGATCGTGACCATGATCGTGACCATGATCGTGACCATGATCGTGACCACCTTCAGTCACTTCCGTTGCATTGTGGGATTGGGTCGGACCTCCCTTGTCACAACCTGTGATGGAAACGATAGCAGTCGTTACTAAGCAGATTCTCGCAATAAAGTTCATTGATCTAAACCTATATGTTGCTGGTGGCAAAGCTGTATTGGTAGGGGTACTAATCATAGTGTAACACCTAGTTGGGTACGCAGTAACCGACCTTTAGGTTCATTTTTTAGGGATAGATAGCGGGATAGCCCAGATTATTAAAAAATGCTCTGGGCTATTGAATTGTAGATGGGTATGAAGGTAATTTATTAGCTAGCGGGATAAAGTAATCTATTTGGTCTTACTAGTTTTGAGGAAAAAGATGATTAGTGAACAAGCAATACTCGATGCTCAACAGGCTTGGGGTAATGGTATCGTGAAAATTGGACAGGCTTTTCT
>PBCP01000045.1 GCA_002717145.1 Planctomycetaceae bacterium
CTCGCGATACGAATAAACTAAGAGGAACAACCAACTATTGGGCCGTGGTGTAATTGGTAGCACAACAGATTCTGGTTCTGTTTGTCGGGGTTCAAGTCCCTGCGGCCTAGCTTATAGCTCTTTCAAAAAGGCGTGATTCTTTTCGCATCATGCCTTTTTTTATTTGCAATGCAAGTCGCGGAAATCGAGTTACTGCTTAGGGATAAAATTAAGCGTGTAATATGCCTGCGGGTGCAATAAGGGTAAGCCTTTCAGACTGCGTACTCCATCAGCATGCAATTCATGAACATGGCCTCGTTGCAACCCTTCCACAATTAATCGCACACTTTTGCCATCCTCTGCAACTTCAGCCCGTTTAATGGCAGGCTCGGTGTGGTCAACTTCCGGTGAACCGTAACTGGATTGATAGATGTATGTGTACGTAGTCATTTTGTACGATGCAACATTGGCTGCTTCAACCGGATCAACCGGATGAGTAAACGTTAATTCGAAACCGTCTGGCTTCGCTCTCATTTCATGAATTTCAAAGGGTACCTTACCATTCCAGTGAATGCGTTCTAACGCAAACGGTTTGTTTCCACGAGATCCCCAACCTCGGTTGGTACCCCCAACAAACAAAGCTCCGGAAGGATCCAGGTTCAAGGAAAGCGATCCGGAACCAAAACCTTCACGAAAGGGAAAGCAAACTCCCTGATAATGACCATCAATTTTCTCTAAAAAGACTCGCATCACCGTGCTGGCAGATTGGTCTCCAACAAACAACTGATTCTCAAACACACCAAAACGGCCTTGAGTCGTATCACAAATAATACCGCTTGCTGATTTACCCATTTTGTTATACGGAAAAAAGACCGCGGTTGGCTCAATCGTCTGATCCTTGTCAAACTCTGTCATGATTCGGCTACCACTGGCTGGCTCGGCGGGCTTATTGACAACGCCATCAGTTAACTCAAACCATCGATTGCCGCCGGGGTGCCCCATAAAGGCGCCTTTTCGAAGCCACTTTAACCCGCAGGTCCCATTCCATGGCCCTTGATTGTCGGTATAAAACATATCACCTAAATGGTTGGCCCCAATCCCACCAGGTGAGCGAATCCCGGAACAGGTGGGAATCACAGAACCATCTTTATTGATACGTAAACACCATCCCCGATAGGGCACATTGCTACTAAAGGAGCCTGTGAGACAAAGTACAATCCAGGTGTTGCCTTCATGATCCACTTTGCTTCCAAAGGCATACTCATGGTAGTCTCCATTGATCTCCCAACCATCCGAAACAGTTTGAAACAGGTCACCTGTATCATCACCATCGAGATCGATTATTTTGGTGACTTCACACCGCTGAGTGGTAAACAAGCCACCGTCGTGATACGACAAACCCAGAATTTCATGAAGACCGGAAGCATAAAGTGAAAACGCCATTTCGTCAGCGGTGTCGGCAAGTGGGTTGCTAACAACATAAATGTCTCCACGTCTTGATGCGACAGCAAGTTTCTTACCTGGTAACATCTCAATGGCACTGGCTTCCAGCACAACCCCTTCGGGAATTGGTAACTGCAATAACGGATAATAGTCATTTTCAGTGGGTAACGGTTTCTCTTGCTGAGCCGTTACCGGTGCGGCGACTACCAGAATCATCAATATCAGCCTATACAAAAAAGTATTTTTCATTTTCACTCTCTCAATAACACCTGGTTATTGGTTGTTGGTTCTCAAAGGTAAACAGAACCGTCTACCATTCGTAACGCAATTTGATATTGGCCGTAAACTTGCCCGTACGACGAACCAATTCGACCGGGATCACCAGCTCTTTCCCTCGCACAAAAGCTTCCCCTACGTCCCCCTGGACGATCAATTTCCATTCCCCGTCAACGGTGATCACACCCTCACCATCGACTTCTAGTGAATTGCCAGCAACCACTGGCCGCAAAAAGAGATTAAGTTGTTCCGTATCGGAAGTCAGCTGGAGAGTGCGATCCAACGCAGGAAACTCTCCACCGTCGCTCTCAGGATCCGGATAATCCTTAACAAGTACGTCGTTGAGGCTGTATAGGAATGTTGGTTTACGTTTGTCTCCGAGCTGGTACCCGAGGAACTGGTAACCTTGTTTCTTTATCTCTCCCGAGGGCCAGGTGGCGTCCCGTGACTCCAAAACGGCAAGCGTGGGAGATTGACCTAACGACAACACGTTGTCACCTAACGGAGGTTGGAAACCCTGACCACGACCGGTCCAGTGTCGCCCCGCATCCATAAAGGAACCATGCCAGAGCAGGGCGATCCCCATCTGATTAGCATCAAAGGCTACATTCGCTCGTTCCGGATAACCAACTCCAATCGCTCGCGGACCGGCGCCCTGAATGAAGTTGCGATACATCACCGCCTCATCAAACACGTAGAGTTCAATCAGGTTTTGCCCCACTCCTTGCGGCGCTGATGCTTTGTCTCCATCCTCAAGATACTTCCAGATCGAGTAAACCTGCTGATCCACCGAACCATCCAACACCTGTGGTAACAATACCTGTCCGTTAGGCCAGGCTGTTGGCATTCGAGTGAGTGGCCGCATGGCGACCGGATTAATCACATAATTGTGAAACCATTCGTATTTCAAGCGTTTTGTCATCGTCGTCATGCTCAAGGCCTGAACTCCTGAAGCCTTCTGGTTACCAAACACGTGGCATTTCACACAGGAATAACCTTTAGACCCAGCCAACCGCCGCCCGGATACTTTTAATTTCTTATCCGAAAAGACATCCTTAGCATGATCAAAAGCAGCAATTTCGTCGACTTCTTCAAACATCTCCGGCAAGTGAGCAATTTGTTGCTCTCCAAATTTAGGCATGCGTGTAATCATGTAAGGTCGTACTTTGGTACCTTGTGCCAGGACATCCTTCATCCAGGCCTGCTGGAGCTTGGCTCCGGTATCACCCAATGGAGGAGGTATTCTGGCCTCATCCCCCATCTCTTTTTCCGGTGTCGTAAAGAAGTCACGCCGGGACTCGACGACACCACCGAGCTCATTTCGCTGGTGACATGTGTAGCAGTTCATGGTGACCAGCGTTCTATGAATTACATCAACCGCCTCAGGCTGATATTCAACCTCTTTCAGGTATTTGATGGCGTGCTCTATGTCGGCTCGCTGCTTGCTTGACAAAGCGTAATGAGGCTGGCTTGCTTCACCTTTTAAACAGCCTCTGTTACCGACCAACTGATCCAGTCCCTGATACTGTTGGTTTGAGGCTATTGTCTTATCGCCTTCCCTGAATTGATGGCAATCTGCACATCCCAGAGAAACAAAATGCTGGCGCCCTGCCTGCACCTTATCCGGATCCACCTTCACGACATCATTGGACTTTGAAACATCATCAGGTTTTGGCGTAAACAAAAGATTGCCGATCGACTGCCGGGAAAGTCCCTGTCCTTCGATTTGGACTTCAAGCGTGTTATGGGCGCTTCCGTCAAAGTATTCGACCACCATTTCATGCTCACCCTCGGTCAACATCGCCTTTTCACTCTTGAACTGATGAGGGTGGATCCCATCAACAATGACGATTTGCTTACCATCGATAATCAATCGGGAACCATCGTCGCTTCCCAGACGAATCGTATATTCTCCTGTTTTGGGAATAATCAGCTTGCCTGTAAAGACAATTCCAAAATTGTCCTTACGATTACCAATTTCAACTCCAAATCCAGATGTTGTCCCTTCCAGCTTGGGCTGCAATTTAGAAAAATCGGGTAACTTATCCCAACTACCTTCGTAATACCTAAACGCCAAATTGTCTGGCAATTTTAAATCTCGCAGCAAGTAGGAGGCAACATCACGGGCTTCATCATCACTAAGGTTCAAGGATGGCATTCTCCCGGATGGCCTCACTTGGTGAGGATTCTTCAAAAAAGCAGAGAGACTGGCTAGCGTATATTTGCCACTCAATGCTGGAAATATAATACTCCCACTGATTTCAGCCTGCTCACCTTCCTGTGGATCATGACATGCCAGACAACCAACCGTATTGAACAGAGAACGCCCTTTATTCACCGATAGTGGACTTATCGTGGAATCATTAACGGAACCTGTATTGGCCAAAAAGTGAGTGAGTTCATCAATCACTCTGGCTTTGTCCGTAGCGTTCAGTGATGCCAACGCATCCGGCATTGTCGTACCTGGTTTGACCGATTGCGGATTATTCAGAAATTCCTTTATATATCCACTGCGTATCCGAGTTCCTACCGTATCAAGAATCGGAGCCTGTTTAACTGAAACGGCGGACTGAAGATCCGTGCCTGCCTGATGACAAGACACACAATTCAACTCACCAAGTAGTAACAAACCTGCCTCCACTGAGGGTTCAGCCTGCGGAGCATAAAATCGCTCATGCCCGGGAATGATTGGATGTTGAGCAATAACAATCGACGGCACCAAAAGCGCCATTACAAAAGAAATACGTCGAAGCATTCTATCTCTATAGCGGTGTAATTTTAAGGAGCCCCCAAAACCAGTGGTTCTGACAGTCTCGGTACATTTGAAATACTGTGGATGGATTCGCGGGTATTTTGGGAAAACCCTTGAACCTGTCAGGGCGTTGACCCGATTTCTAATTCATGACTATAGCTTTTTTACCGGTGCTGTTGCAAATCCGCCTGGGAGTAAGAAAGTCGATTTACCCCCATAGCTGAAATCACAACTGTGGGGGAAGATATAAAAGTCGCTAAGCAATGCGCGCCAGTAAAATACCTCTTAATACGAAAGACCAATTCGCCATGGAGATGGATAAGCTTGTTTCCCTCTGTAAACGCAGGGGATTTCTATTTCAATCCAGTGAAATTTACGGAGGCATTCAGGGTTTCTGGGATTACGGACCACTGGGAGTCGAACTGAAACGCAATATCAAAGACGCCTGGTGGCGTGACATGGTCTCTGGCCATGACGAATTGACAGAACAGAGCGGGGCACCTGGCACCTACGAAATGACAGGCCTGGATTGCACAATTATCATGCATCCCAGCGTCTGGAAATCATCCGGACACTACGATCTTTTCCACGACTTCATGGTCGACTGCCGGCAAACGAAAAAACGTTATCGTCATGATCAGGTCCGGGGTCGATGGGTAGAAGCCAAAGAGCAACGAATCTTTGTCGCCACGGTCGCTGAAACTTCACAGGAAGACGAAGACACACAACGTCGGGCACTCAAATTCTTTAATCTCCGCGCGAAACATGCTGAACAGTTGAAATGGGATGATGGTTATCTCAATCTGACGGAGATCGACGACCTCGCCCAGGTACTCGGTCCGGACGCAAAAGAAGCCGGGACCCTAACAGAACCTCGAGAATTCAATCTGATGTTCAAAACCTTCGTCGGCGCTTTGTCCGGTGAAGAAGGAGCGGCCTTCCTGAGACCTGAAACGGCTCAGGGAATCTTTGTAAACTTCAAGAATGTTCTCGACAGTACGCGAGTGCGTATTCCCTTTGGAATCGCGCAAGTGGGCAAAAGTTTTCGCAATGAAATCACTCCACGAAATTTCACATTTCGTTCTCGCGAATTCGAACAAATGGAAATCGAGTTTTTCTGTCACCCGGACAGTTCTCAACAGTGGTACCAGTACTGGCGTGACCGCCGCATGAAATGGTATACCGATCTTGGCCTGTCCGAAGAACGTCTAATTCTCCGCGAACATGACGAAGATGAACTTAGCCACTATTCAACGGGCACGGCCGATATCGAATATCAATTCCCATTCCTGCCTACAGGGGAATATGGAGAACTGGAAGGAATTGCCCATCGTGGCGATTTTGATTTACGCAGTCATATGGAAGGTAAGCTTGACCCGAATACCAACCCACTGGAAGTCGAACTCAATGAATACGGCAAACCTAAACACCGGGGATCTGGAAAGGATTTAACCTACAGAGATGACTTGACCGGTGAACGGTATACGCCACATGTCATTGAACCATCGGCTGGGGCTGACCGGGCAACACTCGCGTTCCTCTGTGAAGCTTATACCGAGGATGAACAACCGGACGAGAACGGGAAAATGCAAAAACGGGTGGTCATGAAATTCCACCCTCGTATCGCCCCCATCAAAGCCGCAGTCTTCCCGCTGGTGAAGAAGGATGGCATGCCCGCAATCGCTAAAAAGATCTATGCAGATCTCAAGCCGTTTTTCAATGTCTTTTATGATGAAAAAGGCGCGGTGGGACGCCGTTATCGCCGACAGGATGAAGCTGGCACACCATACTGCATCACCGTGGACGGCCGAACCTTGGAAGATGGTACGGTCACAATTCGAGACCGCGACTCACTGGAACAAATCCGCGTTGCCGTCGATCAGGTCGTTGACGAAATCCGCCAACGACTTGCATGATCTATGTCGAATTCCATCGTAACCCACAAGAGCTCTGAGTAACCTCTCAAGAGAAAACACTCAGAGCTCTTATATTTTTCGAATAGACCGAATTCGCTATTACGACAGATCTTCCGCTTCTTCTTCCGCTTCTTCTTCCGCTTCTTCTTCCGCTTCTTCTTCCACTTCTTCTTGAATACTGTCTTCGCCACTGGAATCTTCGGCGGTTTCAACCTGCGTTTCGTCGGTGACCAGCGGGTTGACTGTAGCCGATGGAGTTCCTAACAAGGTGCGGTCCTGTCGCAGGAATCGCACTAATAATTCAATCTCATCGGCCGTTAGCAATTTAGTGGCCTCACTATGAAACGCTGGCATGCGATCGTTATGTGTCCCCCAATCTTCACTATAGATCTGGTTTGGATCTGAAATCATTGTTGTCAGCCATTCACTGGAAGCATAATTATCAAGAGTGAAGACGTAGCCGAATTCGTTTTCCTGATAATTGTGGCACCCAACACAACCAAGAGTGTCGTCATTGAGATGATTAATACCAGCCTTGATCTTCTCCTGGTTGCCGGCGTAATCAAGATAAGGCAATCTTGCCTCGGCAGACAATGCCCAGGAGACTTCTTCTACCATTACCTCAAGATTCTTCCTGTCTTCTTCAGACTCTGCTTCAGCCCACAAAGTGTCACGGATATGGGCAATCATTTCACCTTCACTGTGACTGGTGTTTCCAAAATACTTAGCACTTCCAATACCATTTTCACCATCACTGAGCAGGCCTTTTATCCAGGCTGGTGAACCAAACCCATAGAGATCCGGGGCTCCCATCGGCCCTTCTGCTTCGGCAGAAATCACCGGTCCTTGAATGGCTAAATGAGCGTTTTCACCGGTGGCATTGTAAGCATGGCAACTTGCACATTGACGCCGAAACAGTCTAACCCCCATCGTATAAGGATCTTTCTGCTGTAAAGACAGCGGGCCTTCCAGTGGGATCCCAAAATCTTTCACAAGTTCATCAATCAGCCGAAATTCGGTGTCGGCACGAGCAACCTCGGCATGAAATTTTGCGGCCTTCTTATAAGCAGCGGAGTCCGTGTCGTCAGGGTTATTAATATTGTAATTGTCTTCCTGAATCGCTTCCCAGGTTAAATAACCGGCCCCTCCAACGACTAAGGCAATCATCAGTACATTCAGAGCGTGACCTATTCTGATACGAGCAATAAATGGCATGAGGAACATAAACCCGAATAGCAGCCCGGGAAAGACGATGGCTCCCACAAATTCATTATTCCAGCCCATACTACCATCAAAGTACTTCAACATTTGAAACAGAAACAGGAAGTACCATTCTGGACGCGCCGCACCGTAGGGCTCAGTGGGTTCAGCCGGAGGCCCCAGTTCAGCTGGATGGACAATCGCCACGAAAATGACTAATCCAAAGAGCAGGGCACAGGCAACTCCGTCTTTAAGAACTTGCATCGGCCAAAACATCTGATCAGGACGTTTATCACTACTATGAGCTGTAATTCCATGCTTTCGGAACATCGCCAAATGGAGCACAAGAAAACCTACCAACAAGCCCGGCAACACTCCTGCATGCAGAGCAAAGAATCTGGTCAAAGTAAAGTGACCATACTCATTACCACCGACAACAATCTTCTGGATGTAACCACCGACTACTGGAGGCAGAGCGGCCAATTCTGTAGCTACTTTGGTAGCCCAGTATCCTTTTTGATCCCAGGGAAGCAGATAGCCGGTTAACCCTAAGGCGAGTGTGATTTTCATCAAAACAAGGCCAAGCCACCAGTTAAATTCGCGAGGTTTAACGTAGGCTTTTTCAATCACTACCTGGAGGATATGTATGGGTAGCAGGCAAACCATCGCCTGTGCCATGACATGATGAATCCCACGCAACAAGGCCCCACCTTCCATGTTATAGGTAATGTAATAAACACTGGCCCAGGCATTCTGACTTCCCGCACTGTAATTCATCCAGAGGAAGATACCTGTAATCGCCTGTGTCATAAAAGCAAAGACCAGCATACTTCCCGATACGTAACGCCACTTGGCACCACCGGGGATGTTTTCATAAAGAGCTTCTTCCAGTGATTCCTGAACTCCGGTACGGGAATCGATCCAGTTGTATAGCTTGCCAAACATATTCAGATATCTCGTTATCTTTTAAGATCGTGTATTGATTGGAATCAAAAAAAGTCCGTTGAATCACTTTTCGATGGGGTCGTGCTTGCCGGTGTAATAATCCACATATCGAACATACACATTGTTTGCGTCATCGACTTTGATATCCAGTTTGTCGAGAGGACGAGGACTGGGATTGGTCGACCCATCGACTTCAAGCTTGGAGCCATCCAACTTGAACGAACTGTTATGGCAGGGACAGTGGTAGGCGTTACTATCCTGCTCGTATGCCACACTACAGCCCGCGTGAGGGCAAGTGGTATGGAAGCAGGAGATATCACCACTTTCATCCTTCTGCAGATAAACCGAACCTACTGCCTGATTTTCGATGAAATTCCAGGCATCTTGTTTATCCGCCACGATGGTAAAACGACGAGGCGTTTCAGCTGCAATTTCATCGACGCTGGCCACACGATAAAAGCCGTCCGCATCAGCACTACCCCCAGCTCGGCTCTTGCGCGGACGGTTTGCAGTTTTGTCACGCAGCGGATCCATCACAAAAGAGTATATTCCGACACAAACCGGACCAACTCCTAGTACAGCACCTACNAAGGCAGCCATCCAGGCTGAAAAAGAGCCTAAGAACCCACGACGTGATTCTCCTGNGTTAAGATTGCTTGATTCACTCATTTATTAACTAATCCCACAGAAGTCATCTATTGGAGTACGACTTCTTCAATGTGTATTGATATAACAGCCAATCCTGTTTCAACACTTGGGTTAGCAAAGCGTAACAGGATCCCTTCAGGTCACCAGGCAGGGTTATGGAATGACCTCAAAACGGCGGGTAATTCCGGTTCGATCCATTCTCTTGGGTGGACTAACATTCCGGAGTAATGGTATCGACAAAACTGGGAGTATCTCACCACATACACGATGGGACATCCGAATTAAACCGGCTATATCGATTATTGCAACTTGGCAATCATTGCGTCAAGGAGCCTCCTTTGACACTCGTCGAAGGGGCCTTCAATTCCAGCTCCAGCGGCAGCCTTGTGCCCCCCTCCGCCAAATTCTTTTGCCAACTCGCTACAATTCAATTCACAGCGACTGCGAAAACTGACTTTATAGACACCGGCGGACTGTTCCACCAAAATCATTGCGGCATCGGTGCCCTGAATTGTAAGACAGAGATTAACCAAATCTTCCGTGTCGGTTGGTACTGCGCCCGTATTTCCAAAGTCCTCCAAACGAATAAATGTATGAGCCAGGCGGCCTTCAAGTTCAACTCGCACCCGTTCCAACACGGTCCCTCGTAATCGCAGACGCCCCAATGTTTCCTGCTCATACAACGCGCCATAGATTTCGGCGGGAATAGCTCCGGCTTCCNCCAGACGCGACGCCAGCTGGTAAGTACCCGCACCGGTCGATCCAAATCGATACCACCCNGTNTCTGTTGCAACGGCAGCAAACAACGGNCNTGCCATNCGAGCATTCCACTCGACTCCCAANGCGTCGNCAGCATCCGCCACGAGNTTTCCAGCGGCTTCNGCNGNGGTNTCCTTNAAAAATNTTGCCCCCAAATCATCTTCACCCTGATGATGATCAANNACAACCAACGGNATATCCATCGCCTTGATCACATCGCCCATGGATCCTAGCTGCGCCCAGGCACTCGTATCCAGCACCATATGAATATCCCGATCCTGTAGATCTTCCAATTGGACATCGACTCCAATTGCCTGAATACGATTTTCCGGGTCGATGAAAGAAAGGTTGGGAGGTGTTGGTTGACCATTTACGATCATGACATCCTTCCCTAGCTGTTCCAGAACATCCATCATCCCCAGAACACTTCCGAGAGCATCACAATCAGGACGAATATGACTTGTCAGAATAAACCTCTCGTGCCTCTGAATGACTTCAACGAATTCCTGCCAGTTTACGGCCATAAATAATTCCTACGTTCTATATTTAGCGTTAGCCCCCGGTCATCATCCAAATGAGATTCATTGAAATCCGATCGGTGAGGAGTCTTCAACCGTAATCAAGTAGAACCTAAGAATCCACCACTGAATAGTAGCTATCTTGCCAGCTGTCCTTCGGGGTAAATTACGTAACAACCTGAATCAGCATTGATAGGCTTGAG
This sequence comes from Planctomycetaceae bacterium, assembly GCA_002717145.1. GTDB lineage: Bacteria > Planctomycetota > Planctomycetia > Pirellulales > Pirellulaceae > UBA721. The sequence continues at coordinate 10,640 of PBCP01000045.1, forward strand.
GTCAAACTAGCCAGCGTCTGACAGCCGAGAAATTCGGAAATGGCTCTTAAGCCCCAGCTTCCGCCTGATATTGCCTGACAACAGTTTCCGCTTCAGCAACATCCTGTTGTAACTGAGTCTTCAAATGCTCCGCCGATTCAAATGAAACCGTCTCTCGTAATCGGCTGAGCATATCTACTTCCAGCACTTGCCCGTACAAATTGCCTGCAAACCCAATCAAATGCACCTCAAACTTATGATCGTCCTCACGGAACGTCGGATTCCCCCCCACATGAATAGCTGCCGGCACCGTACAGGTCTCAGAGGTAGCCAGGCCGGCATATACGCCGGGCGCAGGGATTAAGGTATCAATCGCGTCGAGGTTTGCTGTTGGAAAACCAATTTCGCTGCCTCGGTTCATTCCGTGTGTGACCATACCACGTAACCGATAGGGCCGCGTCAAATGCCTGCAGGCCGAGTCCACATCACCTTCTGCAATAGCCTTTCGGATCAGGCTGCTAGACACATAATCCTCAGTCTCTAAAAGAGGTTCGACCACAATCAGTTCAACAGCATTGGCTTCACATAGCTGTCGCAATACGTCGATGGTTCCCGCACGATCTTTGCCAAATGCAAAATTCGGACCTTCCACGATGGCTTTAGCGTCTAAAGCGTCGACAATAATCTGTTGAAAGAACTCTTCAGCCGTCAACTCAAGTAAAGCACGGTTCGTCGGATACACCACGGTGGCATCAACTCCCAATTCCTCTAGCAGCAAAGCTTTTCTGGAGGTCCAAGTCAAAGGCGGAGGTGTCAATTCCGGTCGCAATAACCGGACCGGGTGGGGATCGAATGTAAAAACAACAGCCGGTCCTGAATGCTTCACAGCCAGGCGTCTTAAGGCTTCAACGATTTTCGCATGACCACGATGCACTCCATCAAAGTTGCCGATAGTCACGGCACCACCTCGAAGAGATTCGTCGAGTTCACTAACGTCTCGGATGAGTTTCATTTAGGATTCCGCCTGATATTGCTGAAAGGCAGCCGGCAGATAATCGATCAGATCGGTTGCAATCATAGAAATCTCGCCAATATTCTCCACCGCCAAATCGCCAGCCAATCCGTGCAAATAGGTTCCCATTAGAGCTGCACTAAGCGGTTTGAATTGTTGAGCTAAAAGCGAGGCAATGACCCCTGTTAAAACGTCTCCGCTGCCGGCCGTTGCCATTCCTGGGTTTCCAGTGGAATTGTAATATGAGTCGATCCCATTAGTAATCAGCGAAGCATTGCCTTTGAGAACCAGCGTCACTCCAAATTCCGCCGCGAGGTCTCGTGCCTGTTGCTCCTGAAGAGTTCGCTCCTGAAAAACGTCAAGTCCGAATCTGGATATCATTGCCTTAAATTCACCGGGATGAGGTGTCAACACTCTGACTCCTGCTGGGACATTCAACAATGTCAGATTATTCAATCCGTCAGCATCAATCACCATCGGCCCTTCGTAATCCTGATAGATCTCGTCTACCAGTAACGCCAGGCTTTCACTCTGCCCCAGGCCCGGCCCAATGGCAACCACATCAAAGCTTCCCAATCCGTTAACAGCGTCGCGAATTTCATCGGCTGACGCACTTATTAACCCCGATCCGTCCTCAGAGATACCAAGGGTCATGTAGCAAGGATTGTGATTAGCGACCAGTGACATTGCAGAAACGGAAGTTGCAACCGTAACCAGGCCAGCCCCACTTCTTAAAGCAGCTGACGCCGACAATGCAATAGCTCCAGACATATTTCGACTGCCACCAATAAACAATATCCTCCCAAAATCACCTTTGTGGCAATCTGGTTCCCTGGGTTTTAAACCCGGCATCAGGTTCATTGCTCGAAACCTTTCAGGCGACGCAACATAACACCGGCGTTATAAGCCGCTTTAAATCCCGCATCCACATTGGAGACCAGAACGTTGGAGGCACAGCTATTGAGCATCCCCAGAAGTGCAGTAATCCCGCCGAAGGCTGTCGAATAACCGACACTTGTCGGCACTGCCAGGACAGGACAATCCACATAGCCGCCAACAACACTTGGCAACGCTCCTTCCAACCCAGCCACCACAATCACGACATCCGCAGACTGAAGATTGTCAACATGTCGAATCAATCGATGGGGACCAGCGACTCCTACATCTTCAATCAATTCATGATCAATGCCCATCCATTGGAGAGTCTCGACTGCTTCGGCCGCCACTGGCAGGTCACTGGTACCGGCCGAGATAACCAAAACACGGCCTCGAATCGCTACAGAACATTCCAAATTCCATCGCAGCACTCGGGCAACTTCGTTGTACACCACTCCTTCCAGCATCTCAGTCACTTTCGCAGCTTTTTCAGCCGAAACTCTTGTAGCCAGAGAAGGCTGACCATGATCTCGCTGTGCCTGCATTGTAGCGGCAATCGTCGCGGCGGGCTTATTCTCACCAAAGATGACTTCAGGAAATCCACATCGACCCTGACGATCCAGATCCAGTGTCACACCTTGCACACCTGCAGCTTCTGCTTTAGCCAACTGTTTCTCAGCCGCCTCAACAGAAAGTTCGCCCTTTGAAACCAATTCCAGCAACTGGCGTAATTGATCGATTTCCATGAATTTCTTAATGACCTAATACTGCTTGGCTAACGTAATGAGAAGCTGATTGGCTTAGAGTCTTTAGTATAAGCACAGGAATAGATTCTGAGCATTGGTGTAATTGGCTGTGGTCCAACTAATGATGCAACCGAAATAAGTAACATCGGAATGTGCCTACCAAGTTTTAAGCGAATGCTGTGACATCCGTCAGAATGGCAATGAATCCATGAAACGAATCGCCAATTTTATCCCCTCATTGAGCGGAGGTGGTGCCGAACGAGTCGTTGTCAACCTATTGCATGCATTCGATCGGACGACGGTAAGGCCGATCCTGATCACGGGAACTACCAGTGGCCCTTTTGCGAACAAAATCCCAAAAGACGTCGAAGTCATCGACCTCAAAACACCACGCATGCGACACGCAACACGCCCGCTCATTAAAATTATGGAAAGCCAATGTGCAGACCTCTTAGTTTCGCACCTTAGCCACGCCAATATTGCGACTTTGCGAGCCGCACGTAAAGCATCTCGCCGACCTGCTATTGCCGTCGTGGAACACATGACCATGTCCGCCTACCGAGGACAACGATTTAGTGACTTGTTTATCAAGCCCCTGGCCCGCCGTTACTACCCCGAAGCCGATCATGTCATCAGTGTTTCCTATGATGCTGCCCGTGACCTCGAGCAAGTCCTTTCACTCCCAGCCAATTCAGTCAAGACAATTTACAACCCGGTCGTTAGCCCGGAACTCGAAAAGCATGCTAATGAGCAGGTTAGGTCGCCGTTGAAGCAGTTTTCCGGCAAGCTCGTCCTTGGAGTTGGTCGATTGAGCAAACAAAAGGACTTTTCCACACTCATCCAGGCCTTTTCCAAGCTACATGCTCAGTCAAAATCTCCGGTCCACCTTGCTATTCTTGGCACCGGTGAACAACAGGCTACGCTCGAAGCATTGATCGCTAGACTCGACCTGACTCAAGCGATCACACTTGCCGGTTTTCAGGACAACCCTTACGTCTGGATGAAACGAGCAGACTTGTTTGTCCTCTCAAGTCGCTGGGAAGCCTTACCAACGGCATTAATAGAAGCGATGGCCTGTGGTACCAATGTGATCTCGACAGATTGCCCCTCAGGTCCTCGCGAGATTGTACCGGAACGATTCCATCGTCACCTGGTTCCGGTTGGCGACGTAGATTGCCTTGCTGCACAAATGCAACAGATTCTCAGCGATCCTGTGGATCCCCAAGAATGGATTACGGCTACCAGGCAGTTTTCGTTTGTCCATGCCGCCAACGCATACTCTGATTTGCTCAATCATAAATCGAAGTGAGCGTCCTTTTGAGATTAACCTGTCGAAGTGGTTTACCGGCTCTTGTCAGGATAATCAACCGCAATCACAATGAGGTGATTCAACGCAAGCCTTCGGGCCAGCAGTAAACCAACTCAGGTAATTTCATACTTTTCGAAAGAGTAATAGCAATGCCAAGCTGCGTATTAGCTTATTCCGGCGGACTAGATACATCAGTCATCTTAGGGTGGTTGCAGGATCAAGGTTACGACGTCCATTGTGTCTATGTCGACCTTGGCCAGCCATGTGAAGACCGTGAAGCCATCATGCAAAAAGCTCATGATTGTGGAGCCGTGAGTGCCCGACTGGTTGATGTACAGGAAGAATTGTGTCGCGATTTTGCTTTTCCAGTACTACAGTGGCAGGCGAAGTATGAAAGCATTTATCTACTCGGTACTTCCATAGCACGGCCACTAATTTCGAAAGTTTGTCTGGAAGTAGCTCGTGAAGTAGGCGCAGAAGCTTACGTCCACGGTGCCACTGGCAAAGGAAATGACCAATGTCGTTTCCAACTGGCTGCTGAAGCGTTAGATCCCAACGTAAAGATGATCGCTCCCTGGCGCATTAAGGAATTTCGCGAGTTGTTTCCAGGTCGCACGGAAATGATTGATTACTGTGAAAGTAAAGGGATTCCAGTCAAGGCCTCGGTATCCAAACCTTACAGCTCTGACGAGAATTGCCTGCATATCAGTTATGAAGCTGGTGATTTGGAAGACCTCGAGGTGAATGGTGTTGAGAAGGTCGACTTTGGAATGGGCGTTTCTCCACAGGACGCTCCTGATGAAGTTGAAAAAGTAACCATCAAAATCCAACAAGGTGTGCCTGTCGCAGTGAATGGTGAACAGCTTTCTCCACTGGGAATCGTTAAGACCCTGAATAAAATCGGTGGTCGAAACGGGGTGGGGCGAATCGACATGGTTGAAAATCGATTCGTTGGAATGAAAAGCCGTGGAGTTTATGAATCACCGGGCATGACCGTGCTATATGATGCTTTGTTGGTACTTGAACAACTGACAATGGACAGAGACCTTTGTCACCTGCGGGATCGACTCAAAGCAGAAGTTGCCGAAATGGTCTACTACGGACACTGGTACTGTGCCCGAATGGATGCTTTGCTGGCCTTTAATGACGTGGCAATGAAACATGTCACCGGAGAAGTCACTTTAGGGCTGTATAAAGGCAATATAATTGTTGAAAGCCGAAAAAGTCCAAACAGCCTCTATGATGAAGGTATCGCGACGATGGAAGGCGGTGGGTCGTACAATCAGGACGACGCAGAAGGCTTCCTGCGTATTATGGGGTTACCATACCGCGTTCAGGGCCGAATTACTCCACGAGAGTATTAATACACCGATTTACCCAACAATAAATAAAGGCGGCGTCGATGTTCGACGTCGCCTTTATTTATTAGCTTCGGGATTTTTTTGACGGTACTTAGAAGCCCATCAGTGGACTCGCAGCTCCTTCCACTAACTCAGCAATATCGGGGCCGGCGGCCTGCGTCACAATGATGTAGTCGCCATGATGCAAAGCATAGTCATTTAACGGGTCTACTTGGCGATATTCGGCATCAAACTGCACGTCCAGAGGCAGGAACCGACGAGGGTCTTTCGTGGGTCTCTTAAGCTTGATTTTCATATTGTCAAACTGCTCGATTACTTTCGAAGCTCGTAATGCATCCTGAACGCAAATGCCGGATTGTAAAGGCAGACGGATACGCGACCGAGCTCCGTAGGCATTTCTCATCTCTACGGTGAAACTACCGTTAGGATCCTGCGGTGTCGTATAGCCAGATTGTGCATAGGCCTGCTCAACCATCGTTTGTTGCTGAGCCACCAGTTGCTGAGGAGTCTCCATCTTGGCATGCGGACCGGTCATATTACATCCACTAAGAAGTAAGATGACGGCTGCAAAATACAGAACTCGAATAAAGCGGTTTTCTATGGTTCTCATGGTTTTATTCCCTTTGGGGGGAGAGAATACTAATCGTGTTTGATGGCGTTCGTTAACAAACAGAAGCCAAGCAGACTTAACACCATCGGGGGTTGATAGGTCGCGAATCGTCCCGGATATGCGGATTCTTGAGATTTCTTAAGCTGATTTGTTAAAAAAGATGGAAACAATTCATTCTTGCCATCGGTTGAATTGTTCTCAGGCTATCATTTGGTTGTTAGAATCTCTCGGAAGGCTCACAGACGTTTTTTATAGGGGCAAGATGAAAGTGGCTGCAACGGATTCAGCAGTAGACATTTCACCAGTACCTGACACGTGGCAACGGCGTCATTTACTGGGGCTCGAAGAATTATCCAAGGACGACATTCTCACACTGCTACATACTGCCGTTGAACTCAAAGCGGCCACTGGGGGATGCAGGGACAAGCTCTCCATTCTTCAAGGCAAAACTGTCGCCAATATGTTTTTCGAGAATTCTACTCGAACTCGCAACAGCTTTAGTCTGGCTGCCAGACGGCTCGGTGCAGATACGGTCGAATTTTCTGCCAGCTCTAGCAGCTTGAGCAAAGGCGAAACTCTGATCGACACTGCCAAGACGATCGAAGCCATGAATGTTGATGCCATGGTAGTCAGACATAGTACTCCGGGCAGTCCTCACCTGCTGTCCCAAAACGTCCACTGCAGTATCCTCAATGCAGGTGACGGACCACACGAGCATCCAACCCAGGGCATGCTCGACATCATGACAATTTACGAGCAGCGGGGCACGCTCGAAGGACTAACCGTCGCCATGGTGGGGGATATCACTTACAGTCGTACAGCACGGTCTAATATCTGGGGGCTGAAAAAACTAGGGGCTCATGTCATTGTTTGCGGCCCCTCCACACTCGTCTCGAACGCCTGGGAGGATTTTGGGGTCGAGGTATCTCATAGCCTCGATGATATCATCCCGCGATGTGACGTTTTGAATTTACTACGCATTCAATTTGAACGGCAATATACCCGACCATTTCCTTCTGTCCGCGAATATGCATTCCTTTACGGGATGAACCGCAAACGAATGGAACGGGCAAAAGACGACATTCTAATCATGGCTCCCGGGCCAATTAACCGCGGTGTGGAAATTACACCTGATGTGGCTGACGGCCCTCATTCGGTCATCCTGCATCAGGTCACCAACGGAATTGCCGTACGGATGGCTGCACTTTACCTCACCACTTCAACCAACGAACAAGCTTAGAAGGGGAGTCGAATATGGCAGATCTAATCATTCGAAACGGCCGCATCATCGACCCCAGCCAATCGCTTGATGAAGTTGCTGACTTGTTGATATCAGACGGCAAGATCGCTGGCATTGGAAATAGTTTTAAACAAAATGACCCGGGTATCGAGGAAATCGATGGGACAGGTAAGATTGTGGCTCCCGGTCTGGTCGATGCTCATGTGCAATTGCGTGAACCTGGCTTCGAGGAAGATGAAACGATTGCCTCCGGGACTGCTGCTGCCATCAACGGAGGCTTCACATCCATCGCCTGCCTGCCAAATACTTCACCCACCACGGACACACAGGCTCAGGTGCAGTTCATTCAACAAAAGGCATCGCAAGCAGATAATTGCCACG
>PBCP01000046.1 GCA_002717145.1 Planctomycetaceae bacterium
ATTATGTTTTACCCGATGATGTAAAATTCATCGTCGCACCGATTCTGGCACATCGTCTAATCCTTTCACCTGAAAGTCGTCTACGCAAAATCACGGCGGAACAGGTCGTCCAGGATGTCGTTTCCGAAATCGCCGTCCCTATCTTAAACACCTAAATGGAGAGCGGCCAATGAAATGGGTCATCGGCGCACTGCTCATTCTGGGACTTTCTTTTGCCATCGGTTCTGACCTTCTTGCCTATGCAATGTACTCGCTCTTGACACTTATTGTTGTTAGTCGCTGGCTTTCAAAAAACTGGGCGTCCCAACTTTCCGCTACGAGGGAGTCCTCTCAATTAACGGCTGAAATCAATGACCACATTGGCGTCGAGTTAGAGTTGACGAATCGGGGCAATCTTCCAGTTCCCTGGATTCTGTTGGAAGATGTGCTATCTAAAAAATCATTCCAGCACACTCCTCCCAGTCTGGAATTACAATCGAGCCGTATCAAGCTAACCATGCTGCGCGGGGGGCAGAAAAAGAAGCTACAATACCACTTCAAATGCAATCGCCGAGGCTTTTACCAACTTGGTCCTACCGTGTTAGAAACTGGAGATCTGTTTGGATTGCATCGGCGATTTCAGGTTCAAACGGAACCTCAGTATTTAACGGTTTACCCCAAGGTCGTTCCTGTTGATGGTTATGATCTTTCGAGCCGGCGACCTATCGGCGAAATCAAAATGGCTCACCGTCTCTTTGAAGACCCCACGAGAATTGCCGGAGTTCGTGCTTATCAGGAAGGCGACCCTCTTAACCGGATCCACTGGCGGGCAACGGCCCGTACCGGAAAACTACACAGTAAGATTTATGAATCTTCGACAGTAGCCGGGCTAACCATCGTTCTCGACTTTCACGCCAATGGATTCTATACACAACACGAACCTGTTCGTTCCGAACTAGCAGTTACGGCCGCCATATCAGTGGCCAACACAATTCAATTGCTAGGTCAGCAGGTAGGGCTGTTGACCAATGGTCGCGACGCAGCTGAACGCATGAGGCAACAAGGATGGGAGGTCGAACTGGATGACCGAGAGCAGGCCAGGCAAGCCGGAGCCATGATGGACGAAAATGACCGACTGCATCCCTTACAAGTGCCAACCCAACGCTCTTCAGAGCAATTTTATCGCATTCAGGAACTTCTCGCCCGAGTGGAAATTTCAGATGGGCTGGAATTTGCCCCGTTACTCCTCGAGGCTCAGTCGCGAGTTCCACGTGATGCTACTGTTCTTGCCATTGTGTCTAAACAAAATCCACAAACGACCATTGCGCTCGAAAATATGTCTCGGCAGGGATTTGCTGTCTCTGCCATGATTAACGTCTATGATCATACGGAATATGCTCAAATCTCCGGGCCGATGATTGCGGCCGGGATTGACACGTACCATTTACGAGACGAGGATTCAATCGTCCACGTTTGCCGAAAGCAAATTCTCCGGTAAATAAGAAGTCCATGACTCGCAAACAAAAAACAACGTTTGACTATATGGTGATTGGCATCAGCCCTGCCCTGGTGACAGTCATGGTGACCAGTCTGGCACTATTTATTTCGACCATTCTCAACCCGAGTCCATTTCTAGCCCGCTTTAATTTCGTTCTTATGATGTATTCCATGGCAACGGTCGCCATTGCCAGGATTTCGATAGAAGAAGGCAAGGAGCGAGCCGTACTTTTCGGAGTACCACTCGCCGCAGCCACCCTACTGGCTATGACTTCTCTGGTCCAGTACGAAGATGCCGTTGGCGGCATGAAATTTATTTACAGCGCCGTTGTTATTGCCGTCACTTGGTGGTCAGCCCACCAACTCACATGGGACTGCACAGTTATCGAAGACCATGACGACTCCAGTAATCAGGGGTTGTTACAAAAGATTGGATTGGAAGAATTTATCACCAAGGTCGACGAATCAAATCATTCATCCGCTCCCGTTGATAACAATCCGGAACTCGATTCTGCCGACGACGAAGACAAACAAGGCTGGTTTGATCGCTGGAAAGAAAACAGAAAAAAACCGCACACACCCGGAGTGTGGGTAATTTATTACTCGTTGGCCGCCCTGCCTCTATTTGGACTCGGGCAGCTATTCACGAATGCCGAAGTGAACAGCATCTGTTTCAAATATTTGTTTTCTTATGTCGCCAGCGGACTTGGACTTCTACTTACAACCAGCCTGCTCGGCTTGCGGCGTTACCTACGTCACCGGAATGTTGATATGCCGCACGAAATGGCGGGCACATGGCTGACTGTCGGAATCGTCATGATCATGGGTTTTATGGCCTTAGCTTTCCTCCTGCCGCGTCCCGGCAATACCAGACAAATCGCCGAGGCAAGCAGCCTGTTCGACCAAAGTCAGGATGCGTTTGACACCTCGGAATACGGAGTCGGATCGGACGGGAAAGCCGACGGCAATGAGGGGAAATCTCCAGAGGAGGTAACACAAGACTCAGGGTCCAGCAACGATGAAAAAAACAGCCCAAGCGACGGACAGGATAAACAATCCAATGAAGCAAGCCAGTCAAATCAGGATAATAATGACGGGGAGGAAAACACGGAGGACTCAGCAGGACAATCAAGGGAACAGACGCAAGAAAACCAAAATTCCGATATGAGCTCTGGCAATCAGCAGGACAGCCAGAACGGCCAAAGCGATGATCCCCAACAGTCCGACAACTCAAATAACCAGACTGCCGAACAGAATGGATCACAAAAAGATTCAAATTCTGAAGCACCAGATTCGGCAGATCCGGGAGAAGGCCAAGAGAAGGAGAGACCGTCTGAACAAAACGGAAGCAACCCACCAAACAGCGACTCGGAAAGAGCACAACAATCAAGCCAAAACAGCTCCCGCCAAAATAACTGGCCCCCTTTAAGCATGCCAAACATCCCATCGCTTGGAGCAATAGGACGATTAATTCAGATTCTATTCTGGATCGTTGTAGGAATTTCCCTGCTTTTATATTCACTAAAAAACTACAGAACTTTATGGAAAGCACTCCAAGAGATTATTTCCGGTTTTCTAGAATGGTTATCTGGGGTCTTCGCCGGTACGGCGCCCGAACAACTCGTGGTAAAAGAGAAACCAGCTAAACTGCCAGAACCATCCCCCCAGCCATTCAGTAGTTTTCGAAATCCTTTCAATTCCAACTCTCAGATGTCTGTCGAGGAGCTAATTAATTACAGTTTCAACGCATTGGAGTCGTTAGGTCAAGAATTGGGAATCGAGCGAGAAGAAAACCAGACCCCTAACGAATTCAGTCAGGCCATGGCTCAGCACATAACACCGCTTGGCGAGGCTACGTTGCGACTTGGGAATCTCTACAATTTAGCAGCCTATGCACCAGCATCATTAAGCCCGAGCTGCGTACAGGATTTACAAACCTTTTGGCAACAGCTGAGCCTTGTCGAAATTCCTCGCAGCAGTCCTGTCAACGTGTCGATCTCAGATTGACACGGGCAATCGTCTCATCATTTGTAGAACGTTCGGTTGGACACGCGGTCAGGCTAAACTCCCGGTCGGCCTGAACAACCTGCACGACATTATCCTCACCTTCGAGCGAACGCCCGTACCGATAGATCAGGCCCGCCGCATAAGCTAAGGCTTCCTCTGTTGATGGCCCTGTGATGAGAGCGTTAGGCCCTTTAAAACCGATTGGCTCAAGAAACGATGTGCTCGTTGCATCCTCCATACGATGCATATACTCCAGTTGTGTATTTTCTTTTTGATCTCTGCCTACAATCACTTTAACATGCTCGTTTAACCTAAAGTGTCGACCGACATTGAGGGCTTCATAATCCCAGCGGGTATCATCGACCTGAATCTGAATCAGATCGTGTACTTTATTCCCGAACTCAGGCTCGGTTAAGGCACAGCCCGTCGAAGGCGTGGGAATCATATCTTCGGAAAAACCGAAGTCACGTGCCAGTTGAATCAAACCTTTGCGGCTACGACCCTGGAAATCGTATAGCCTTTCACGATCGACCAACCCATCTCGCTCTGGTTTTGTTGCTGGTAGCAACTTAGCAGATAGAGGGCGAAGTAAAAGATCTTCGAGACCGGAATTAGTCGAGATAACATTGAGATCTGACCGCTTTTGGCTCATCGGACGTTGCCCGACAACTTCACCGCTGATAATAAACTGAGCATCAACAGCCTCCATGAATTTGTAGGCTCGCTCAAACATATAGATCCGACAATCAACGCAGGGGTTAGCACCTTTTCCATAACCGTACTGAGGAGCACGGACTAAATCTAAATAGTCGTCTTCCTGTCCAATCACAGTTATGTTCGTTCCCAGAGCTCGAGCAGCCTGAGCAGAGGTGTCCTGACAGCAAGTGAACATCGTCTTAAAATTCAATGCTTCAACTTCAATCCCCTGTTCCTGCATGATACGAATCGCAAGCATGCTATCTAAACCACCAGAAAGGAGCGCAACACAACGCGTCATGATAATCTCTCTATTCGTCTTTTTTCCGAGCTAGCCTAGTTGGCAACTCACCATCTATTCCATATCTTTGCTGTCGATCGTGTTTTCATCAACCACCAGCAGCGATTCTTCGTCAATTTCCCCTAAGGACTTTAGAGCATTCAAGGCTGCTTGCTGCTCTGCTTCTTTTTTACTATTCCCCCACCCGGACTCGAATTTTTTCTCACCTACGACGGCACAAACATGAAATTCCTTTTGATGATCCGGCCCTCGTTCGTCCAACAGTTTATAAACCGGCGTCAACTTAAACTCACGTTGCGCAACCTGCTGAAACAAGGATTTGTAATTTATCGGCACTCCTTCAGACACCATCGACAGCATATCATTTCTAAGGCACTCGAGCACAAACCCCTGAGCAGTTTCATACCCCCCGTCCAGATACAAAGCCGCGACGATGGATTCAAATGCATTAGACAGTATTGACCGGGGAATCGATTCGTGAGCTCCGATGCCTTTTCCTACGATCACAACTTCCTGAAGGTTTAGACGCTCGGCCACAGTGGCACAGACCTTACGGCTCACAATCACGGATTTGATCCTTGTCAATTCTCCTTCCAGGTAACGCGGATACTCACAAAACAGCCATTCACTTATCACCTGCCCAAGGATAGCATCCCCGAGAAATTCCAGACGTTCATTAGATTCCAATCGATGACTGGCGCCGGACGTATGAGTCAACGCAACCTTTAAGAGCTTCGTGTCCTTGAATTGATAGCCCAGTATCTTTTCACAGGCCGCAAGCTTTATCAAATCCCGTTCTGAAACTTTAATCCCACCAGCATCTGGAGAATCGAGGGATTTGTGACCGCTGAACCAGCCTCGAAACTGATCCCAAAACGTCTTTTTAGATTTCATGATGATCCTCCTGCTATTACACCCGAATCCATTGACTCGAATTTCAAAACGACCGCGCGGGCAGAACGTCACTGCCGGCAAAGCCTTACAGAAGAATTCCTCAAAACGACCCACCAATGAAATGGAAGGAATAATAATGGACCGTTCAGAACAATTCTCACTCTCTTCAGGATTATCTGTTAAGCTACCAGGTCAAGCAGAATATCGGTTTGGCACCAGCAGTTAATCCAAACCACTGTTGTATAACCGACATATTCCTTACAAGTTGACCATAACGATGACCATGCGGAATCGCCATTCAAAAGTACTACCACAACGTGTTGACGAACTTGCCCTGTAATAACAGAATCAAATAGACATACTCATTCCTTTCATGGCGTGCCTATAAAAAACCTCCTGTCTAAAATCTCTTTCAATTTTCCGGAAAGGAACGCGATATGATTAATACGCTATACCTGCCAGAATTAAGAGAAATGCTGGCTCAAGATCGCAAGGATGAGATGGTGGAATTCTGCACCGCGGTTCACCCCGGGGTAACTGCCGAATTCATGGAAGGCCTAACTGCCTCTGAAGCTTGGCATATCCTTCAGCATGCCGAACCGTTTCGCCGGTGTGAAATCTTCGGATTCTTCACACAGGACAAACAGCTGGAAATCCTGGCAAACGAGGATCGAAACGAGATTGCCCAGCTTATCGAGGTCATGTCCCCTGATGACCGAGTCGACATTCTGGATGAAATGGATCAGGAGATTGTTGACGAACTGCTGTCGCTTTTGTCACACGAGGAACGTCGCAACGTATTGAGGCTACGAGAGTACCCAGACTCCAGCGCCGGATCGGTGATGACAACCGACGTTGCAAAACTCGACGAACATCTTACCGTCTCTCAGGCTTTAGCAGAGCTTGGACATCAAGCGGAAGAGCTGGAAACCATCTACTACCTGTACGTTGTCGATGACAAAGACCATCTGCGAGGTGTCGTTTCCGCAAAACAGCTTGTCCGTTCTATTGTCACTCCAGATCGTACGCTCGAAGAACTCATGGAAGAAGACGTCGTCAAAGTAGACGCCCTTGAAGACCAAGAGTCAGTAGCCCAAATCGTTGCCAGATATGACTTACTTGCCATCCCGGTTGTGGATCGCCAAAACCGAATGCTTGGCATTATTACCCATGACGACGTTATCGACGTCGTTATGGAAGAAGCACAGGAAGATGTCCAAAGAATCGGAGCGGTCAATCCGCTGGAGGAGACCTATCTTAAAACCCCGATTCTAACACTCGGTTGGAAACGAGGTATATGGCTCATCATCCTGTTCTTTGCTGCGCTTCTAACTGCCTTTGCATTAGAGCACTACGAGGCGAGAATCGAGCAACATGTCTGGCTAGTCATGTTCATTCCACTAGTCATTTCCGCTGGTGGTAATTCAGGTGGTCAATCCTCCACTCTTATTATTTCTTCGATGGCGCGTGATGAAATCAAACTCGGTGACTGGCTCAAGGTTATACGTCGTGAAATCGCCATGGGATTAATTCTGGGATCATTACTAGGTTTGCTTGGATTGGGCGCAGGGCTTTTTCTGGCCCCCAAACCTCTCTATGCGTTAATCATCCCGATCACGATCCTGTGCGTGGTAATCTGCGGAACGCTGTCTGGCTCGCTGCTGCCTCTGTTCTTTAGACGAATGGGATTAGACCCAGCCTTAATGAGTAATCCATTTGTTGCCGGAATCGTCGACATTTTGGGAATCATTATCTATATGAGTGTGGCCGGAGCATTTTATAACATGTATCCAATGACCGCCGCTGCCACGGGCTAAACATTATCCTTTCCTGCACACAGCAAGCCGTAGTGTTGCAGCAATTGTTGTTGATGAACGTCGACGGCAAATCGCCTTTTGACAAATTCCTGCGTGGATGCCGCTCTTTCCGAGGCTGCTGCCTGATTCTGTATTAAGTCAAGAAGTGCTGCAGCCATTGAATTGACATCACCATCTGGGACCAAAACTGCTCCATGCTCACCAAAAATCTCGCGAGTCCCTCCCACATCGGTGGCTACGACTGGAACTGAACTCACTGCCGCTTCAAGTAGAACTCGACCAAGCGGTTCCTGATGTGCCGGATGTGCGAGAAAATCAATCTCCTGCAGAAACTGGTAGATCGGTGACCAGTATCCCACCAGATGTACTCTGCCTTTTAACCTTCCTACATTTGCCCGATTCCGCAGTTTCGATTCAAATTCGATACTTTCCTTCTTTTGAGAATGACGTACTCCGGCCAACACGACGTGAATATCTAAACTCTCATGATGTCTGACAACTAATCGCTCAACGGCATCAAGCAATACATCCCACCCTTTCCGCAAACCGATTTGTCCCACACCTCCAATCACCAGACTCGTAGGAGGAATCCCCAAGTGCTCTCGCACTTCCTTCGAACCAGGATTGAGTTGCCCGCGCAGAGATGGCAGTGAAATTCCATTGTAGAGTGTAACTACCTTAGCCTTCGACAGCCCCTGCTCTAGATAGCAGTTACGTGTGGCATCTGAAACACACAAACACAAATCCAAGTTACCCAGATCTGAAACAACTTTCCCACTGACCTTCAGAATATCGCGAATATGGCCGATGGTTGGACAGGAAAGGCCTGACGCAATGCGTCCAAGAATACGACTCATCGAAAGGCTATTAGCATGCACCAGATCCACATCAATACGGGCAATAAGTTGCAGTAATTCGGAGGAGATCTGTTGAGCACTCTTTCGTTGCCCGGAATCACCGGTAAGACAGAAAACATGTCGTTCAATTCCGGCAGCGTTTAATCGCTCTGCCAACAAACCGGAACCGGGACAGAGAAAAACAGGCTGCACATGGGATTGCGCCGACTGTAAAAAGGACAGCAGTGAGTTCTCACCCCCGTTGACTGAAGGGAATTCACAAAGATAGGCTACCCTAATCATGTCGGTCAATCAGAGAAGCCCGTAAGCTGTCAGGGTGCCACGCAGGGACTCTAATTGAGAATCGTTCAGTGGTGTCATTGGCAAACGCAATTCTCCCGTATCCATCCCTAATAAACTCATTGCGGATTTCACCGGAATCGGATTGGTGGCAAGTCCCAGCATATCCCGGCAAAGGGGGAATAATTTAAGATGCCATTGCAACGCTTCTTTCACGTTACCAGACGCATAAGCATTGACCATCGCAATCATATCTTGGGGTACGACATTTCCAACGACACTAATAACGCCAGAACCTCCGATGGCCATCAGCGGCAAGGTTAGGCTGTCGTCACCACTGAGGACTGTCAGGTTTGACCCACAAATGATCTGAGAGGCCTGATCAAGTGAGCCTGTCGCTTCCTTGACCATCGTGATATTGTCCAATTCACCTAGCCTGCAGATCGTGTCAGGTTCTATATTCTTAGCTGCCCGTCCCGGGATATTGTAAACACAAATCGGCAGATCCACCTGTTCTGCGACAGTCTTGTAATGCTCGTAAAACCCTTCCTGCATGGGCTTGTTATAGTACGGAGCAACCATCAGAGCTGCATCCGCTCCTTCCTTGGCTGCCCAAGCGGTCAAACGCAGCGCCTCTGCAGTACTGTTTGAGCCAGTACCAGCCATTACTTTAATTCGGCCGGCGGCGGCCTGGACAACTTCCGCTATCACTCGCTCGTGCTCTTCATGTGAGAGCGTGGGCGATTCACCTGTTGTGCCAACAGGACAAAGACAGGTCGTCCCGGCTTCCACGTGAAATTCCACCTGACGTTTCAATGCCTCGTAATCTACTTCACCGTTTACAAGGGGAGTAGTAATTGCAACAGAGAGTCCTGCGAATTCAGCGCCTTTACGTGCCATTTTGCCTTACCTGTGGTTTCTGGGATGCATAAATGATCTTGTGGGAAAGACTACATGATACGTCAGAAACGCCCGATATTGAAGGCGGCGAAAGATGAAAGAGAGTTGAATCGAGCCAGTTTATTATCTATTTGAACTCGTAGGTATCTGCAACAAAGGCATCAAAAGCATTTCCATCGACTTTAGCACTCCCGCTATTTCCTGACTGCCAAAATTCACGTGCCTGCTTCTCATAGCGGTCCCCTTTCAGTGTGACCAAATACGCCGCCTTCATAAACGGGGTCATTACAGGGTCATCGAAATTGGTTTCGGCTATCCCCATCGCCAGCCCGACAGATAATTTATTACGAGGATAGTTGCGAACCACACCGGCAACCTTAATTGTCAATTCTGCAGGAGAAACTTCCACCACAACTGCTTTAGTGCTCGACCCAACATTTATCTCTGAACCTGATTGGTAGCTGTCCATCGCCTGATTTGCCAATCGATTGAATTGCGTCACCAACTCAACCATCAACTTCAATCGGGAAGTTGCTAAGGCGGATTCCTTTGTCCGGGCAAGCGGTGACGCCACGGCCAACTGTTCGGACACAATGTCCAGATTCCGTTCAGCCAATGCCACTCGCGCCGTCGACAAGGCTTCCTTAAGTTTGGCTTTTTCCTGAGGGGTCAACGGTTCTGGCTCGGGTTCTTCTGGCTCGGAGCTTTCCGGCACGGGCTTGACTTCAGTAGTTTCCGGTTCGTCCGGCTCGTTTTTCCCCTGCCCCGGAGTGGAATCTCCAAATTCAGTAGGTAACGGCTTCAATGGATTTCCTCCAGTCTCAGGATCCCTCGCCATAGGCTTTTCAACTTCCGTATCTTGTTGATTTGGCTTCGTTTCCTGATTTCCGTTTTCTTTCGGTCCTATCGCGGGCACGCGGGAACCCTTGCTTCGATTCTCTGAGTCCGTTTTATCTCTGCTGGCGACTTCGTTATTACCAGAGTTTAGAGCAACTATCCCAACTACAGCCCCCAACAATATGAAGACACTGGCGATCACTAAGGATGCTGGGAAACTACTTGATTTGGAACGATGACGATTCAATCGCCGAGAACGTCGAGAGCCTGGACTATTCCTAGAATTTTCTAAAGAAAACCCTGTAGCTGTCGACACATTGTCTTCCGCTTTCGTGACCTCTACCTCGGTCATTCCATACGATTCAGTCGAGTGCCCTATAGGCATTGCTACTTCAGCGGCAACAGGCACGGCAGGCGTCATAGAAACCGGCGCCGCAACCGGCGTTACGGTTGATCCGGCAACCGTAGGGATAGATTCACTGCCCACCGTAAGATGTGAAGGCACAAGTTGGTCTGCCAAAGACGAAGGCTGTTCCGGCAAGGCCTGGGAATTATCAGCAACCGAAACTGACAAGGATTCCACAATTTCAAGAGGTCCTTCCAGAACCACATACTCCAATTCACCCGGCAGTGTTCCATTGGCGAGTTTCTGATCATATTGAAGACGTTCTTCGGGATCTATCAGCGTATTTTTGGCAAGTGCTAGCTCATCTAGAATAGCCAGCCAGATACGCGCATTAGATCCAGGCTTGAAGCTTCGCACTTTGGCTAAAGCTTGCTCACACCCCTTCGAAATCACCGATTCATCCTGCTCGTGCTGCTCCACCGCCAGCAACTCATAATAAGTTGGCTTCTTTGGCGCAGTTTCCAGTTCAAGAAAGACTAGGTATGGGTTAATCTGCTCGCTCATGTCCATTCTGTTCCCGAGGTAGACGCTAGAAAACACACTTCTCGTTATACAACTCCATCAGTGTATAGCTTGCTGTGAAGCCTCTACCTTTCACAAGAATCCTACCTATAAAACGTATCATATGGCAATCTGTACTCACAAAATAGGTTTTCCTTTTTTTTAGCAAATCAGGGAACTAAGTAATCCTACATTACGTCAAAGTATTACACTCAAGTAAAAGATTTATGGGCGTTTGTCGCTCTTTTCACTGGTTTTGGAATATTGATATGAAACGCGTCGTCGTTCTTAGCCTTAGTTTTGCGGCCATTTTTGTTCTTGCAGTAATTTCTTATTTGACGCCTGCTCAATCTGAGGCAACTTTGGCATCATACTCAATCCATGGCTTACCCAAGCTTACTCAAGTCGTGCAACCTGCGGCCGGGAAAAAACCTGTCGTTGCTGACAATTCTGACAGTATCACGACTGAAGTAAGAGAGAAGGCCCACAAGCTGTATTCGGATGGCAATTATAAAGAAGCTTTTGAAGCATACGTCAAAATCGCAACAGACCCCAAGTCCGGAGGACAACCTTTGGTCAGTGATTTGGCAATTCTCTTTCAATGCATTCAGCGAATGCGATATTACACAAAATGGGACGAACTGATCGAAAAGATTATTACCGTACAAAGCGATGACTGGCGAGTTTTACAAGCTGCTGCAGGACAGTATCAATCTGCTCCGAAGTACGGCATCATCATCGACAACAAATTTCAACGCGCACCTCAACGGATGACCGGAGCGGCTCGCAACAGCCAGGAGCGTGATCGCATACGTGGATTACAGCTCTTAACTCAGGCGATGCCTCTGGCATTGCAAGATCCCAATAAGAGTGATGTTTCGCGGTTCCTTGTCCAGTTCGCGCAAGCCTGGCAAAACTACCAGGGAGCCTGGCGTATGCAGGCCTTCACCGATCTGGATGAGTTACCTGAATATGGCGATGGCTATGGCTACGGGTACGGTGGACAGGGTGCTCCAGTTGACGAAGATAACAATCCAGTCTTCCATAAGTTGCCTGAGAGCTGGGAGTCTGCGGTATCCGACGGCGAACGTTTCCGCTGGGCACTTCACCAGGCTGGTGTTGTGCACCCTCCACAGAAACTTTACACACAATTTCTTTGGGCCCAATTTCTGCATGGCCAGTTCGGTGTCCAGACGATGCAGGAATATGGCGCAGGCTTTGTTGGACGGCAGGTACAGGATGATGAAGAAAACCCTTCTAAGGGAAGATATGCCCTCATCTCCCTGACCGACGAAGAAACGATTGCACAATTGGCGACGGGCGTTAGACGATTCGACCTTCCCGACGAATTTAATTTCATTGCTATCCTTAACCAAATCGCATCTTCGGAGGATGCAACTCAATCCAGCCATGCCATTCAGGCCAGTACAACTCTTTCGCAGCTCTATCAAAACCGCCGTCAATACCCGAAAGCTGCCGCAGTCCTAAGGGACATTATTAAGCGATATCCCCAAATCACCAAAAACTATGGAATTCCTACGACATTAAAATCTATCGTAGGCAACTGGGGAACCTTTGATCCGATATCGGGACAAACCACCAACGAACAGAACATCTTCTCTTACAAATTTCGCAATGCTGAAAAGGTAACTTTCACAGCTCACCGAATCAACGTCCCTAATCTCCTGGCCGATGTCAAAACACACATTGAACTTAATAAACCTTCTGATGTGCAATTCACAGTCAATGACATTAGCAATCTGATCTACCATCAGAGTTCAGCTCGATATATCAACGAAAAGGTAACAAGCTGGACATTGGATCTGGAGCCTCGCGAGTCTCATTTGGACAAACGCGTCACGGTCGAGGTACCAATCAAAGAAACCGGTGCCTACAAAATCACCGCGACGGTTGAAGGAGGAAACACAAGCTCAATCGTCTATTGGCTCAACAATACAACCATGGTCAAAATGGCGACGAATAATGGGCAAATGTTCTATCTGGCAGACTCTGTTTCTGGTAAGCCATTGCCCAATACAAAACTTGATTTCTTCGGTTTCCGTCAGACAAGAACCAAGGATGGAAAGATCCAAAACATCGTCAAGAAGTTCGTGGAAACAGCGGATGCGGATGGCCTCGTTACGGTCGGCAAGGATTTGGCTCCTACGAATTTACAATGGATCACGACCGCCCGCGACGGCAATGGCCGTTTCGCCTATTTAGGATTTCACGGAATCTGGTACGGTCAAATCCAGGATCAACAATACAAGCAAAGCAAAGTCTTTATTGTCACTGACCGTCCGGTTTATCGCCCCAACCAAACGGTAAAATCTAAATTCTGGCTTCGTAAAGCACAGTACGACAAAGATGATGTAAGTCAGTTTGCAAACATCTCCGCCTCGCTGGAACTCTACAATCCTCGAGGCGAAAAAGTTCTAACCAAAAGTGTAAGGACGGATGAATACGGTGGTTTTGAATTTGACTGGCAAGCTCCTGAAGATGCGATGCTTGGGGTATACAGGTTCCACGTCCATGGTGTCGGACCTAATCAGGTTTCAGGTGGCAATACGTTTCGAATCGAAGAATATAAAAAGCCGGAATATGAGGTCACCGTCGAGGCGCCGGAAAAACCTGTCGCTTTAGGGGAAGTTATCAAAGCCAAAGTAAATGCCAAATACTATTTCGGCGCACCGGTTACCGAAGGCACTGTCAAAGTAACCATTCGTCGCTACAACCACAGCCAAAACTGGTATCCCTACCGTGCCTGGGACTGGTGTTTTGGTCCAGGATACTGGTGGTATTGCTACGATTATCCCTGGTACCCAGGTTGGCAGAATTGGGTTGGATGCGTTCGACCTATGCCCTGGTGGTTTGGCACTCCGCACAACCCACCAGAATTAATTAGTCAGCAGGAAGTGGAATTAACCGCAGACGGTACGGTCGAACTGGAAATTGACACAGCAGTCGCGCGAGACCTTCACCCCAACACCGATCATCGTTATGAAATCGTGGCAGAAGTCCGTGACCAATCTAGACGCACTATCGTTGGTAATGGTTCAGTCCTTGCCACTCGGAAGCCATTCACCGTCTTCAGTTGGGTAGACCGCGGTTATTACCACTCCGGCGACACCATACTGGCCAGCTTTAACGCCAAAACGCTCGATGGCCGACCTGTACAAGGCAAAGGTAAATTACGGCTACTTAAAGTCACATACAACCGTGACAATGAACCCGTTGAGCGAGTTGTACAATCATGGAATCTAAACACCAATGCTCAGGGGCTAACAAGCCAGCAAATCAAAGCGAAAGAAAAGGGGCAATACCGAGTTTCCTACGAAGTCGACGATGGGAACGGACATACGATTGAAGGTGGGTACATCTTCACCGTCATTGGAGACGGCTTCGATGGAGGAGATTTCCGATTCAGTGACCTCGAACTGATCCCGGACAAGGCAGAATACCGCCCAGGTGACACTGTAAAACTTCAAATTAATACAAACCGTCGTCAGGGCACGGTATTGTTATTCGTCCGACCTTCCAACGGAGTTTACCTACCTCCCAAACGAATTGACCTGAAGGGAAAGAGCACGATTGAAGAGATTGCAGTGATTCGTAAAGACATGCCCAATTTCTACGTGGAAGCAGTCACCGTAGCAAATGGACGCGTCTTCCAATCCACCAAGGAAATCGTCGTGCCCCCCGAAAAACGCATTATCAATGTAGAGGTTCAACCTTCTTCCAACACCTATAAACCCGGTGAAAAGGGTACCGTCAAGGTACGACTTACCGATCACCATGGCAAGCCGTTTGAAGGCTCCACAATTGTCTCTATTTACGACAAATCGGTGGAATACATCTCTGGTGGTACGAATGTCCCTGGAATTCAGAAATTCTTTTGGAAGTGGCGACGCAACCACTACCCCAGATATGAATCTAATCTGCAACGCTATTCGTACGAAAGAGTACCGCCCGGCGCGAACCGGATGAATGCCTTAGGAGTTTTTGGGCACACGGTTGCTGAAGACTTAAACATGCTGGCGAAAGATAAGAGTGGTAGATCAATCGAAATGAATGCCGGACTGAGAAACCAGAATGGCTATTTCAGTCAAAGTGTTCGCCGATCAACAGCCCGAGGCATGATGGGGGGCATGGGCGGCGGAGGAGCACCAATGGCAGCCATGGAATCTGCCTCTAAGCTCTCCGAAGACGCAGCGATGGATTCTAGGTTCGGCGCAGAGGGGGGGGCCGCTGAGAACGCACCTTCCCAGACAGCCCCTCAAGGAGGGCAGACCGCTCCAGGGCCAAATGTCGAAGCAACAGTAAGAGAGAACTTTGCCGACACTGCTCTCTGGGTTGGAACACTCTCAACCGATAAAGAAGGCTTTGCTGAGGTCGAGTTTGAAATGCCCGAGAACCTCACTACCTGGAAAGTCAATGTCTGGGCCATGGGACATGGCACCAATGTTGGTGAAGGCCATGCAGAAGTAATTACGCGGAAAGATCTGATAGTCCGCCTGCAAGCACCTAGGTTCTTTACAGAAACTGACGAAGTCGTCATTTCAGCGAATGTCCACAATTACCTAGACTCAAAGAAACTTGTCACGACCAAGCTAATCGTCGACGGTGAATACTTATTACCCTTAGACGAAGCTGAACGACAAATCAGTGTCGAAGCTAATGGGGAAACTCGAGTCGACTGGATTGTAAGAGTTAAGGGTGAAGGGGAGACAACCATCCAACTACAGGCATTAACGGACGAGGAATCCGATGCCGTGCAAATGTCATTCCCCGTGTATGTTCACGGAATTCTCAAGACAGAATCCTGGGCTGGGACGATTCGCCCTGACCAGAACACTGCTCAGTTAAGCTTTACTGTCCCTGAGCAACGCAAACCGGAACAGTCGGTTCTGGAAGTTAGGTATTCGCCAACCTTAGCTGCTGCGATGGTTGATGCACTCCCGTATATGCTGGACTACCCCTACGGCTGTACTGAGCAGACACTTAACCGCTTCTTACCCGCGGCCATTACTCAGCAGACTCTGTTGAACATGGATCTGAATCTCGAGAAGATTCGTGAGAAACGTACTAACCTCAATGCACAGGAAATCGGCGACGACCCGGAAAGAGCTAAACAGTGGAAACGGTTTAACCGCAATCCTGTATTCAGCCAATCGGAAATGCAGAAAATCGTCAAAGCGGGCGTTACTCGCCTGACCAACATGCAAAATCCAGACGGTGGCTGGGGCTGGTTCGGCGGTGGACGACATTACAGCTACCCTCATACAACTGCTGTGGTCGTCCACGGCTTGCAAGTAGCTCGTCAAAACGGGGTCGAAGTGGATGCCAGTGTCATCGGACGTGGAATCAAGTGGCTTACCTCACACCAGAATGCTGAAGTTGAAAAGCTGAGGCGAGCTGACAGCAAAACGAATCCGTATAAGCTCTATGCTGACAACCGAGACGCTTTGATTTACATGATCCTTACCGAAGCCGACGTCAATAATACGACGATGCAGGACTTCCTGTATCGCGACCGCACGAAGCTTTCGTTATACGGCCTTGTTACCTTCGGACTGGGACTGGAGTCCGTCGCGCATCAGGAACGACTAACAATGGTGATTCGAAATATCGAACAATTCCTAGTGCAGGATGAAGAAAACGAAACGGCCTATCTGGAACTTCCTGCCGGACATGCATGGTGGTACTGGTATGGAGACGAAATTGAAACCAATGCGTTCTATCTCAAACTGCTCGCTCGCGTCAAACCCCAGAGTCTGCAAGCGTCCCGTTTGGTGAAATACTTACTAAATAACCGAAAACATGCCACCTATTGGAAATCGACTCGTGATACATCACTTTGTATAGAAGCGTTTTCAGAATATCTCAAAGCAACCGGTGAGGCTTCACCTGACATGACGGTGGAAGTCTGGCTCGACGGCGAGAAGCATAAACAGGTGAAAATCGATGCTTCCAACCTGTTCTCCTTTGATAACAAACTGATTCTCGCGGCAGACGAGATCACCTCAGGTCAACATACCGTGGAATTACGGCGGCAAGGTAAAGGTCCGGTTTACTTTAATGTCTATTCCACCAATTTCACTCTGGAAGACTTTATCGAAAAGGCCGGATTGGAAATCAAAGTGGAACGCCGCTATTACAAACTAGTAGCAGACCATAAGGATATTGATGTCCCCGGCAACCGAGGCCAGGTCGCCCAGCAAAAGAAGGAAAACTATAAACGAATTCCGATCTCTACCGGCGACAAGGTTGAAAGCGGCGACATCATCGAAGTCGAGCTTTTATTTGAAAGCAAGAACGACTACGAATACTTAATGTTTGAAGACCGAAAAGCTGCAGGAGTCGAACCAGTTGACCTCCGTAGTGGATGGGTCTATTCAGGGTTGAGTGCTTACAGGGAGATGCGAGATGAAAGTGTCAACTACTTCCTCCATCGTATCAGTCGTGGAAAACATANCTTCACCTATCAGGTTCGAGCAGAGATTCCAGGTAAGTTTTCAGCACTTCCAACAATTGGATATGCCATGTATGCTCCTGAACTACGTGCCAACAGTGACGAGATCAAAATTGAGATCGTTGACAAATAAAGAGGCCTGTCCGGTTTTGCAACCGTGCAGGCTATCATCCTCTCGGCGATGATGCGTAAATACGCATTAGTCATCGAGTAATTCAACAGCTTCAAAGACTCGCCCTTCAAGCATGGCAAGGCTTGCACCTCCGCCGGTGCTCACGTGTGATACCTGCTCAGCGAATCCCAATTGCTGGATAGCCGCAGCACTGTCACCTCCCCCAATAATGCTTGTAGCTTCACTGGCGGCAATCGCTTCAGCCACTCTTTTCGTACCAGCATCAAAAGGTGGCATTTCACATACACCCATTGGTCCATTCCAGACAACGACTTTGGCATCCCCGAGCAGTACCGCGTAGGATTCCGCCGTTTCCGGACCGATATCCAGACCTTCAAAGTCCTCTGCAATTTGTCCGAAAGNAACGACTTGCTTATTGCAATCTGAACTGAAATCATCGCCACAGTGGGTATCAACTGGCAGAACCAACTTATCCCCTCCTTTGGCGATCAATTCAGCAGCTAGTTCAACTTTGTCTGGTTCGACAAGGCTTGTCCCGACACTGCCGCCTTTGGCCAAGGCAAACGTATAAGCCATCGCTCCACCAATCAAAACTTTGTCACAAATCCCCAGCAAATTGTTAATTACGGTAATCTTGTCAGAGACTTTGGCTCCCCCCAAAATTGCGATAAAAGGACGTTCCGGGTTGCCAATGGCATCTGACAAATACTGAATTTCCTTTGCGACCAGGAATCCTACAACACGTGGTTTCCCCTCCATCGCTCGCGGCACAGCAACCATGCTCGCGTCCGTTCGATGGCAGGTTCCGAAAGCATCATTACAGTAAACATCACCAAAGGACGCCAACTGAGCTGCAAATTCTTCACAGGCTCCTTTTTCGCCTTCGTTAAATCGCAGATTCTCAAGCACGACGACACCACCGTCAACGAGAGAAGCTACTTTTTGAGCGGCATCTTCCCCGACTGTATCTGCAGCCATGACCACGTCGAGGCCTAACAACTCACCTAAGCGAGCAGCCGCGGGAGCAAGGCTAAATCGATGATCATTCCCATCGCCTTTTGGACGTCCAAGATGACTCATCAAAACAACCCTGCCTCCACGATCCAATACTGATTGTATTGAAGGAAGAGCCATTTGGATTCGACGATCATCTGTAATTTGAAGATCATCATTAAGGGGAACGTTAAAGTCGACCCGCATAAGGACTGATTTCCCAGTCACGTCGACTTGATCGATAGATTTCTTTGCCATCTTGTAATTATCATCCTGTTCATAGCTGCTGACGGTTTCGAAGCTAAATCTATTTTGAGTGCAATTGGGCAAGTTGACCAGTGGTTTCACAATTCGATTCCAATTTCATGGTGAATTGAATAATTCGCTTTGCCTTCGACACCCCAAAAACAGTACATTGCACAAGCTCGGGTTACAGGTAACAAACCGACTCAAGGAATTCCGCAATGATAGAACACATGACTTGGTGGCATTGGACTCTCGCAATAATAGCCGTGTTTTTGCTTCTGGTTGCCATCCATGACCTCGCGCAGAAGAAACATACGATTCTTCGCAATTTCCCGTTAATTGGCCGGTTGAGGTATTGGTTAGAAACGATCGGTCCTGAATTGCGGCAGTATATCGTAACCAGCAATAACGAAGAACGCCCTTTTTCGAGAGATCAACGTCGATGGGTTTACGCTTCCGCCAAATTACAAAACAACTATTTCGGTTTTGGAACGGACAAAGATGTGGAACTGTCTCCAAATCACCTCATTATCAAACACTCCGCCTTTCCCATCCTAACTCTCAGTAAAAACGAACCCGGGTATGATCCGCTGCATAGCATTCCTGCGGCCAAAGTACTGGGCCGCCACCGTCAAAGAAAACATCAATTCCGACCTGCATCGATCGTCAACATCTCAGCGATGAGCTATGGATCGCTAAGTGCACCTGCTGTCGAATCAATCAACCTGGGATGCCAACAATCCGATTGCCTACACAATACCGGTGAGGGTGGTATCAGTCCCTTTCATCTGAAGGGGGGTAACCTGATCTGGCAGCTTGGGACCGGATACTTTGGAGCTCGGGCGGATAACGGTGGATTTAGTGAGGAGAAATTCAAACAAACTCTGGATAAGGCTGAAGGGAAAGTCAAAGCCATTGAAATAAAATTTAGCCAGGGAGCGAAACCTGGACTTGGAGGAATGTTACCGGGTGCAAAAGTGACTCCCGAAATCGCAGCGATTCGCGGAATCCCTGTTGGTAAAGATTGTGCCAGCCCTGCATTTCACTCGGCTTTCTCTAACGTCGATGAGATGCTTGATTTTGTGGAACGTCTGGCGGACCTGAGCGGCTTACCAATTGGAATTAAGAGCGCCGTCGGGGAAATGAGTTTTTGGGACGAGCTGATCTCCCAAATGAGCAGTGGGACCCGAGGAGTTGATTACATCGCAATTGACGGGTCTGAAGGCGGAACTGGTGCCGCTCCACTCGCGTTCTCGGATCATGTTGCGTTACCATTCAAACTTGGGTTCACTCGAGTGTACCGACGATTTGAAGAGGCAAATTTGGCCGATAAAGTATTCTTCATGGGGTCCGGAAAGTTGGGATTTCCCGAGACGGGGCTATTGGCTATGTCACTAGGCTGCGATGCTCTGAGTATCGCCCGAGAACCGATGCTGGCGATTGGTTGCATTCAGGCACAAAAATGCCATTCCGGACACTGCCCCACTGGTGTCGCCACTCAAAGCAAATGGCTTATGCGAGGGCTCGACCCCACCCTCAAATCAAACCGTTTGGCGAACTACCTCATCACATTACGCAAAGAAATCATGCAACTTACACATGCCTGNGGATTCGAACATCCAGCTCAAATTACACCTAGTCAATTTGAAATTGCAGATGACAGGTATGGTTCACAAAGTGTGGCCGATATTTTTAATTACGATGATGACTGGGGACATCCAGCCTATCACGACGTTCAGGCTGTATTAGATGTGATGCATAATGCCGAAGAAGCTCGACGCACTGCCTAAAATCAGTCGGGGTGAACAATCCTGAGGTTCAATTCGCCGAGTTGTTTAGTTTCAACATCACCCGGTGCTCCTGTCATGAGATCAGATGCTTTTTGAGTTTTGGGGAATGCGATTACATCACGTATATTATCCAATTCACCAAACAACATCACACAACGATCTATACCGAGTGCTATCCCACCATGTGGAGGTGCTCCGANCTGAAGCGCTTCGAGTAGAAAACCAAAGCGATCTGCTGCAGTTTCTTTATCAATCCCCAGCAATTCAAACACTCGGGCCTGTTCCTGTTGATCATGAATACGAATCGTACCTCCTCCGGCTTCGTAACCATTAATCACCAGATCATAAGCGACGGCCCGAGCCTTCCCAGGATCTGAGTCGAGTAATTCCAGGTCCTGAGGACGAGGAGCCGTAAATGGATGATGCATCGCTACCCATCTGTCTTCCTGATCGTCAAACTCGAACATCGGAAACTCAACAACCCAGGAGAAATGCATTTCAGTGGGATCATAAAGATTCAATTCGGCACCCAGTCGTTTACGCAGGGCGGAAAGTGCCTTGCAGCTCACTTCATAAGAATCCGCGATAAAGAACATGATGTCGCCTACTTCGGCTCCCATACGCTCGCCGAATTCTGACAGCAATTCGTCGGTGAAGTTTTTGGAAATTGGCGACCACAAAGTCCCATCCTCTTCCACACGGAACCATGCCAACCCCTTCGCACCGAAGTCCTGTTTCACCCATTCGGTCATTCCGTCGATATCTTTTCGCGAATAGTTACCGGCAGCCCCCTTGGCGTTTACTCCTCGGACCACACCGCCAGAATCGACGGCTCCCGAAAACACTCGAAATTCTGCTTTAGCAGCCAAATCCGAACAGTTAATCAATTCCATTCCAAATCTCAGATCAGGAGCATCTGAACCGAATCGCTCCATCGCTTCGTCATAAGTCATGCGAGGCAAGGGGAGCTGTAGATCAATGCCTTTCAGGTCCTTGGCCATCTTCTGCATGAGCCCATCGATCATTCCGATAACATCATCCTGATCGACAAATGACATTTCCACGTCCAATTGTGTAAACTCGGGCTGCCGATCTGCCCGAAGATCTTCATCTCGAAAACACCTTGCGACCTGAACATACCTGTCATATCCGGCGACCATCATGATTTGCTTATAGAGCTGAGGAGACTGAGGTAACGCGTAAAACTGGCCGTGGTGAACCCGACTAGGAACAAGGTAATCCCGAGCCCCCTCAGGTGTACTACGACCTAAGATGGGTGTTTCAACATCAATAAAATCATGAACCTCGAAGTAATCTCTCATCATCTTGATGATCTGGCTTCGGAGCAACAGAGTCTCCTGCATCTCTTTACGTCGCAGGTCCAAATAACGGTATTTCAGACGCAGGTCCTCTCCAGGCAATTCCTGTTGTGAAGGAGTAAACGGGGGCGTTTCACTTTTATTGAAAACCTGCAATTCGGTTACACGAAGCTCAATTTCACCCGTTGGTAATTTCTCATTGATCGTACCTTCCGGGCGTTCGGCAATCTTCCCAATCACCTTGATTACATCTTCGTTCCGCAACGCGCTCCCTTCATCGACCAGGCCACTTTCCGGGCCGAATACGACCTGAGTCTTACCATATCGATCGCGAAGGTCTATAAAAACAGCTCCTCCATGGTCTCGGGAACTGTCTACCCAGCCACAGAGCGTAACTTCATGACCGATATTCTCTGATCGCAAATCACCGCAGGTATGAGTACGAAACACGGTGTATCCCTTCAATTACAAACAACGAACCACTTACTAGGCAGCGAACTGGCCATCGGCCAAACAAATATTTTACTTTGCATTGGGGATATGCAAAAGACAGCTTTAATAGCCTTATTGCCCTTATTCAACTAAGTCTATGATGGTGTCAACCACCTCTTCTGGCGTCATTTCATTCGTCATAGTAACCTGTTGACACTCCGGAAATCCTCGAAACCACGTCTCCTGCCTGCGGGCAAAGCGACGTGTATGGTAAACAACCTGTTGCATGGTTTCATCCAGATCCCGTTCCCCCTTTAAATGTTCCAGTACTTCACGGTATCCAACCGCCTGCAAGGCTGTCCGCCCCAACTCCTGATAGGATTCTAAAAGCTGTTGCACTTCACGTACTAACCCTGCTTCGAACATTGCTACCACTCGCTTTTCGATTCGCTGATGCAATACGTCTCTGGGCCAGCTCAATTGAAATACGAATTTCTTATTTGATTTATTTTGACTCTCAAATTCCTGCTGCTGGTGGCTTATTGGTTCACCTGTCAGATGATACACTTCCAACGCCCGGGTCACTCGACGAATATCATTCGGATGAAATTTATGTGCCGAGACCGGATCGACCATTGCTAATTGTCGATGCAGAGCTTGCTTGCCATGCAATTCGATTTGTTCTTCTACCTGTTGTCGAAATTCCCAGTCCGCAGCCGGCCCGCCAAAGATACCTCTTAGCAATACTTTTAGATACATCGGCGTGCCACCGACAAACAATGCCTTGTTCCCACGCTGCCTAATCTCGTCAACAATACGATGCGCACGCGCTAGGTATTCAGCCACACTGAATGACTCATTCGGATCAAGAATATCGATCATATGGTGGACAACTTGAGATCGCTGCTCCAGAGATGGTTTGGCGGTGCCAATGTCCATACCTCGATAGATTGCCATCGAGTCCAGCGAAATAATCTCAGCGCCTATCCTTTCTGCTAAAACCAGCGCAGCGCTAGTTTTGCCACTCGCGGTGGGGCCAGTCAAAAACCAACAACTATCATCAATCGCTGGCAAACGATCCCGGGTTTGTTCCGTCATAATTGATACAATTCCACAAATTGGCCCTTTCACCGACCTACTTCATCGACTCTTAATACACGTTGTGTTATCGGCAATTGTCAGAGCCTGCATGCGAGTCTACGATAAACGCTTAGTATCAAACACGTTATTTCATCGTGGTTTCATTTTTGTCTCCTGTAAAGGGGAAAGAGTCCATTGAACACAGCAACCCAGGTCTTACATCAGTTAATGGCAGTCATCGACGACCGCCGTCAAAACCCGCCGGAAAAGTCATATACCACCAAGCTTTTCAATGGTGGTAATGACTTGATAGGCAAGAAGATCATGGAAGAGGCCGGAGAAGTTGTCGAAGCCGCTGACGAATCAGGACAGGCTGGACGCGAGCATCTTGTCTATGAGGCGGCGGACCTGCTGTATCACCTGATGGTTTTGCTGGGACACCATGAAATCCACATACGTGAAGTAGAAGCTGAGCTGGGACGTCGATTTGGAGTTTCCGGCATCGACGAAAAAGCATCACGAAATTCCTAGTACGTTACCATTCCAATTTTGAGATCACACATGAGCAACCTCCGCATTGGATTACCGAGCAAAGGCCGACTTTCAGATCTGGCAAGTGAACTTCTAAAAGAAGCTGGTATAAAATTTCGCCGCCAAAACAGATCCCTGTTTGCCAAAGTATCTGACCTCCCCATCGAAATCATCTTCCTACGTACGGACGACATCCCCGTTCTCTGTGCAGAAGGTGCCATTGATATGGGAATTACGGGTTCCGACTTAGTTGCCGAAGCTCAGGCGGACATCGACACACGTCTTTCGCTGGGAGTTGGAAAATGCCGACTTGCTGTTTGCGTACCGGATTCCCTGGAGATAAACAGTCCGGCCGAACTGAACGGACTGCGGATTGCGACTAGCTTTACCAACGTAACTCGAACATATCTTGAACAACACAATGCTCAGGCACACCTGGTACCACTTACCGGTTCGGTTGAAATCATGATCACATTGGGAATCGCTGATGCTATTGTCGATCTGGTCGAAACCGGTTCTACGCTGGCAGCAAACCGCCTTAAGATTTCCCATGAAATCGGACACTACGAAACCGTTTTAGTCCAAAACAAAGATCGGCGTCACCCGGAACTTGCAGACAGAATCGTCCGTCGACTGGAAGGGGTGGTCATCGCACGTGGATACTCACTTTTGGAATACAATATCCCCCGAGAACAACTAGCTGAAGCAGAAAAAATCACACCCGGATTCAAATCACCTACGATCACTTCACTGGAAGATAGCCAATGGTGTGCGGTCCGGGTGATGGTTAAAACAAAACAGGTCACTACTGTCATGGACCAACTCGAGGAACTAGGAGCGTCTGCGATTCTGGAGACCCCGATCAACAACTGCCGATTATAGACTAACCAATTCAGCCGCAGACAAACAATCTAGCAATTGAGTTTCAAGGGATTCGCCTGCCTGTATTGGAACTGAAAGCAGTCTACTAAAGGCTCCGGGCCCAATGAACCCTAACTGACTTTCAAGTCCCAAGGCAAATGCTGCATTACTCGTTACCATCTTCAATATCTGGAACGATGTCAGATCACTGTATTGCTGTGCCACATACTGAATCTCCGAGATCAGAGACAAATCAGGATTTGAGGCTCTTGAATCGGTACCTAGACAGATTCTGACTCGATGGTTCAGCATTTCTTCAAGAGGATAACGATCATGCCCGAACCAGGCATGCGTACGCGGGCAAAAACAAACTGCCAACTGGTCACGTTTCGTTCCCAGGAATTGCTGCACCTCTGAACTGAGGTAATTACCATGGACTATTAACGCCCGCCAACTGGTTGCAAGCAATTCCACGTAATCCAGATAGGACACAGCTTCAGGTATTGCGGCATCCTCCCACATCCCTAGTCGATCCAGCATATCGCGCAATACCCCCTTACGACGAGCCAACAATTCGCCTTCTTCTTTTGTTTCTGCAAGATGCATAACGCAAGGCACGCGGTACTGTTCACTGAGGCGACATAAATCTGTCAACTGCTGCCAGGACACTGTATATGGCGCATGAGGACTAATGCCAGCCGACAAGCCCTGACACTTAAGGGCATGGAGATAAGATTCGACTTCAGCTGTTTTGTTTTCAATTTCATCACGTGAAAAATTTATTACTTCAAGTAGCGAAATCACTTTCGTATTGCTAAACAGATAACAGTCCGCTAACTCGCCATTTGTGGTTATTTCCCCCACAGCGACCACAGCCGAATTGGCCGACTCTACTAAGCCAGCATGGACAACATCTTGTATTCTTACAGCAGCGTCCTCAGCCTGTGCGCGACGATATTTGACGACTTCAGCAATCCATTGGTCGAATGATGCGGCCGGCTCGCCTAGCGGGGCTTGTAGATTACTGAACTCCAGATGGGTATGAGCGTTAATTAATCCCGGTAAAAGCGCTATGTCTCCGAGTTCGACAACCTGAACATCAGCAGGGGCCTCTGCGTGAACCGCCACAATCAATTCGTCTGCTACCTCCACACAACCGTCTTTAACAACCGGAGAGGTTATCGGTACAATCCAGCGGGCTGAATAAAATTTACTCGACATTCAGAACTTGCTCCGATAGTAAATCGGGCTCAGGCGGACGGGTCTTCAGGTGCAGGATGAAAAGCAGACCTACCGCCAACGTTCCTCCAACCACTGCAACCATCGGGGAGTACATCATCTGACCGTTGTATTCGGTCAGTAAAATAGACAACTGTTCATTTTCCGCATGGATGGAAAGCAGATAGGTTAAACCATTGTGCAAGACGTGCATCACAATGGTCGGGACAAGGCTACCCGTCCGGATAGCAACATACCCCAACAACAGCCCCATCGCGAAAGCATTGATTGACTGCTGCAAAATACCATGTGTGATTCCAAAAAATGCAGCGGATACAAAAATTGCCGAAGATGCGCTGGCATTCTTCCGAAGCCCTGTCAGAATTACTCCACGAAACGCCAGCTCTTCAAATATTCCGGGCACAACAGCAATGGCAAGCAACATGGCCCATGCCGGCGCGGCAGTCATCATTTGCTCAAGGGGAGCTGTAGCAGCGACCATCCCCGGACTAATGGGGTACAGTTTCTCAACCCCAACGCCCATCCACAAAACGACCGGATGCATCACAAATGGCAAAACCACTGCGATCAACAACACAACCGGAGGAAATCTGTTGAGGTTCAAACTCTGCATGGGACTTCTGGTCAGAAGGCTGGCCAATATAATTGCCGGCAAACCAACAGTCAAAATCAATGCGACGCTATTGCCCGTCACAAAGTCCGCCCAATCCTCCGGAACACTGGCCGTGGAATTGGCAATGTACCGGAGCATCAGGATTCCAATGGCCAGAAAAATAGCCATCCCGCCCGTTGGAAGCTCAGGCTTGTTCCTGAACAATTGCCGTAACCACAAGCGGATATCCCACTTTTCGCTTTCCCTGAACAAAACCGCTTCACTATTAAACTGAAACGTCGCCCAGCGAATTGCCAGATAACAACAAAAGGCACTACTTGCCATCACGGGGATCGCATATTGAACTGCTACGTCGAATTGAGATTCCACTAAATTCCGCAATAACAACGCAGAACCGGCAACCGGTATCAAACTGGTGCCGAGGTTCAGCTCTACGTTTGGCATGACACTAATCATCGAAAGAGGAAGCGCGAGCATCAGCAGCGGCATCATGTAATACTGACCTTCCTTACTACTACGAGCAAATGTTGCTGCAGCTAAAGCTAAGGCACTAAACATTGCCACTAATGGAACCAACACAACTAAACTCCAAAGAATACTCCACCCGGGGAACACACCTAGCTTGTTATGTAACTCACTACCGACTGGCATTACTTTTGCCACCATATAAACACCTGTAAACGCGATAGCTACGAGATTTGCCAACGAAGTAGCAAAGCTGAAAACCATCACGGTCAGCAGTTTACCTGTGACAATCTCCACACGTTTGGCCGGACCACACAATAAAGTCTCGAGTGTTCCACGCTCTTTTTCTCCAGCACAAAGATCAACTGCAGGATAGAATGCTCCAGACAATGTCCACAACAAAAGCATGATAGGAATCATACTTGCCCAGAATTCTGCCGCCTGGCTTTCTTCCGGCGCCATATCCTCCGCTTCAAATGCAATAGGCGTTGCCACCCCCAGAGGCAGTTCACCAAGCTCAAACAGACGATCGCGAACCTCTTCTTCCCATGCCTCCAGCACACCTGACAAACGCCCGCGAGCAATCTTGGATTTA